>WAJW01000020.1 GCA_015523685.1 Archaeoglobaceae archaeon | reverse complement strand
GGAATGCCCCTTTCCGTTGAACTCGGTCCGGGGATATTATCCAGTATTTACGATGGTGTTCAGAGGCCTCTCCCTGTGATAAAGGATGTGGCGGGAGACTTCATAAGCAGGGGTATTTACGTTCCCGGACTGGATAAGGAAAAGAAATGGGAGTTCAAACCCGTCGTATCCAAAGGTGATAGGGTAAACGGTGGAGATATCATAGGAACGGTTCAGGAAACTGAGGTGGTTGAGCACAGAATCCTGGTTCCACCCGATGTAAGCGGTATTGTGAGCGAGATATATGAGGGTGAATACACCGTAGAGGATACTGTCTGTATTCTTGATGACGGAACTGAATTGAAGCTGTATCACAGATGGCCGGTGAGAGTTCCGAGACCCATAAAGGAGAAACTTCCACCCAATGTTCCCCTTGTTACGGGCCAGAGAATACTTGACACCATGTTTCCGGTTGCCAAAGGTGGAACCGCAGCAATTCCCGGGCCTTTCGGCTCAGGAAAGACCGTTACCCAGCATCAGCTTGCGAAGTGGTCCGATACAGATGTTGTTGTTTACATAGGGTGTGGTGAAAGAGGAAACGAAATGACAGAGGTTCTGGAAGAATTCCCGGAGCTTGAAGATCCGAAAACAGGAAAACCACTTATGGAAAGAACTGTCCTGATAGCGAACACATCAAACATGCCTGTTGCTGCAAGGGAAGCTTCGGTTTACACGGGAATAACTCTTGCAGAGTACTTCAGAGATATGGGCTATGATGTGGGATTGATGGCCGATTCCACCTCAAGATGGGCCGAAGCCATGAGAGAGATATCTTCGAGACTTGAAGAAATGCCCGGAGAAGAGGGATATCCTGCTTATCTTGCATCACGACTTGCTGAATTTTATGAGAGAGCGGGAAGAGTCATAACCCTGAATGGTCGAACCGGATCAGTTACCGTCGTGGGAGCTGTCTCTCCACCCGGAGGGGACTTCTCCGAGCCGGTTACCCAGAACACCCTGAGAATTGTCAAGGTCTTCTGGGCCCTTGATGCAAAGCTCGCAGCAAGAAGGCATTTTCCCGCCATTAACTGGCTACAGAGTTACAGTCTCTACGTTGATGGCCTGAGTGAGTGGTACAGAGAGAATGTTGCCAATGACTGGCCCGATCTAAGAGAGTGGGCAATGTCCGTGCTTCAGGAGGAGGCAGACCTTCAGGAGATAGTCCAGCTTGTTGGCAGTGATGCCCTGCCCGAAAACCAGAGGCTAACCCTTGAAGTTGCCAGGCTGATAAGAGAAATGTTCCTCCAGCAGTACGCATATCATGAAGTCGATACCTACTGTGAAACGGAAAAGCAGTACGGAATGCTCAAGGCTATCAAGACATTCTCGGATTACGCCTTCCAGGCTCTCGATTCAGGCAAGCTCGTTGATGAGATAATTTCAGCAAAAGGCGTTGAAGACCTGATCAGAGTAAAATTTGAGAAGGACTATGAAGATAAGCTGAATAAGATACTCGAAGATCTCAAATCACAGCTTCTGGGGGAATGATAAAGTGAAAGAATATAAAACAATCACAGAAATCTCAGGCCCTCTCGTATTCGTGGAGAAAACCGAACCCGTTGCATACGGTGAGCTTGTTTACATAACCCTTCCAGATGGAGAGGTCAAGAGGGGGCAGGTTCTGGATACCTCTCACGACGTGGTGGTTGTTCAGGTTTTTGAGGGGACAAGGGGTATTAACAGGGCGAGTGCGGTCAGATTCACGGGAGATATCGTAAGACTTCCCGTTTCCCAGGACATGCTCGGAAGGGTTCTTTCAGGCTCGGGAGACCCTCTTGACGGTGGCCCCAAGATAGTTCCTGAGGAAAGGAGGGACATAATAGGTGCTGCCATTAATCCCTATGCCAGAACATATCCCAGAGAGTTTATCCAGACAGGTATATCAACAATAGATGGTATGAACACCCTTGTCAGAGGTCAGAAGCTTCCACTGTTCTCCGGCTCTGGTCTGCCCCATAACGATGTTGCCCTCCAGATTGCCAGGCAGGCCAAGGTGAGGGGGCAGGAAGAGTCCTTTGCCGTGATATTTGCGGCAATGGGTATAACGAATGAAGAGGCCCAGTATTTCATACGGGATTTTGAAAGAACAGGAGCCCTTGAAAGGGCTGTTGTGTTCCTCAACCTCGCCGATGATCCTGCAATTGAAAGACTGCTCACTCCGAGGATGGCCCTCACCGCCGCAGAATTCCTTGCATATGAATACGACATGCACGTTCTCGTTATACTGACAGACATGACGAATTACTGTGAGAGCCTGAGAGAGATTGCCGCAGCAAGAGAGGAGGTTCCGGGAAGAAGAGGTTATCCGGGTTACATGTATACCGATCTCGCAACGATCTACGAGAGAGCGGGAAGAATTAAGGGGAAGAAAGGAACCATAACCCAGATTCCAATTCTGACAATGCCCGGAGACGATATAACACATCCAATTCCAGATCTTACAGGATACATCACTGAAGGACAGATAGTTCTGAAGAGAGAACTCCATGCAAGAGGTATTTACCCGCCCATAGATGTCCTTCCAAGCCTATCAAGGCTCATGAAGGAGGGTATCGGTGCCGGGATGACCAGAGAGGATCACGCTCAGGTTTCGGATCAGCTGTACGCTGCATATGCTGAGGGTGTTGATCTGAGAGGTCTTGTTGCAATAGTGGGAGAAGAATCCCTCTCAGAAAGGGACAGAAAGTTCCTGAGATTTGCTGATGCTTTTGAAGACAGATTCGTGAGACAGGGCAGAGATGAGGACAGGGATATTGAAACCACTCTGGATCTTGGCTGGGAACTTCTATCAGCCCTTCCGGAGGATCAGCTCACCAAGATAGAAAGGAAATTCATAGAGAAATACCATCCAAAGTACAAAGGGGGAGAAGAGGGAAGCTGAATGGCAATAGATGTCAAGCCAACCCGTTCAGAGCTCATAAAACTCAAGAGAAGGATTAAACTCTCCGAAAAAGGATACGAGCTACTGAAGATGAAGAGAGACGGGCTCATCATGGAATTTTCGGAAACCCTGTCCATGGCCAGAGGTGTTCTTGAGAAACTCAGGGAGAGTTACGAAAATGCAGAGCAGAAGATCTCCATTGCAAAGGCGATTGATGGAACGATAATGGTAAGGTCTGCAGCTCTCGCAGCAAAATCCGAGCCGGAATTTGAGCTGAGAAGCAAGAACATTATGGGTGTTGTAGTTCCTGTGGTTAAGAGGAAGAGGGTCAGAAAGAAGCTGAGTGAGAGAGAGTACGGTATCATAGGGACGACTGCAAGAATTGATGAGGCCACATCCGCATATGAGGAATTGATCGATGCCATTCTCGAGGCTGCTGAGATTGAAACAACACTGCTGAGATTGCTGGAAGAAATAGAGAGGACAAAGAGGAGGGTGAATGCTCTGGAGTTCAAAGTTATTCCCGAGATGAAAGAGGCCAAAAAGTACATTGAGTTTGCCCTTCAGGAGATGGAGAGGGATAACATTATAAGGCTTAAGAAGATCAAAGCCAAAGCAGAGGCATGATGGATGGTTTTCTGAACCGGATATTCACCCCGAAAAATAAAGAGAGGTTGCTCAGATACGGGTGGGTCATTTCCGCGGTGAGGACGGCAATAGGCCTCACGATCCTTTTTTTACTTGTTACGGGAAAACTCGGTATCACATACTACCATCCCTGAGCTACGAGGACTCTGTGATATAAACTCCCATCATTGTCAGAATACCACCTGTGATCGTATAAACCGTGACATGCTCTCCAAGGAGTGGAATCGCCATCAGAATTGTGAAAAGCGGTATGAGGTAGACGAACACAGCAACCCTCGTTGCATCCATCCTCTCCAGAGCTTTGAACCACACCACATATGCAACAACGGAGCAGAGTATACCCAGGTAAAATACCGAGAAGAGGGCGGTCATGCTGAGCATGAGGGGATTCATCAGCCCCTCGTAGACGGCAAATGGTATCAACAGCACTGTTCCAAGAATGAATGAGATGGATGTTACTGTAATGGGGGAGTATCTGGGAATGAGGGATTTTCCGGTTATGGTATACAGGGCCCAGATGAAGCCATCTATGATGATGAGAACATCTCCCATGAAGGTTTTTTCTGCAAAAAGTTGAGTCAGGCTGAAGGTTCCATTGGAGATTATGAGAGTCACACCAGTGAATGATATGATCAAACCGGAAACCTTCAATTTTGAGAACTTTTCTCCGAGAAAGAGGAATGACAGTATGGCAATGAATATAACAGAGGTGTTGATGAGAATTGATGAGTTTGTCGCTGTTGTGTACTCCAGGCCGACAAACTGAACCGCATATAGAAGAGTAACACCGGAAAGTGCCAGCATGATGAATGCTGGAATGTCCCTAACCGGGATGGCAGGAAAACCCCTGTTCTCTGCAATCATCAATATTGCCATGACAGGGGATGCAACAACGTATCTGTAGAGGGCGAGATTGAAAGGGCCTGTATAACTCAGACCGATTTTTATAAAAATAAACGAGCCGGCCCAGATGAGCATGACTGCAATCAGTGCAGCTGTATAAATTCTGCTGGTTCCTTCTGAACCGCCACCCTCCACATTATCGCAATCCTGCCCGGGAACTTTAAATAATTTCGCAAATTAGCCTGAAACAACTACTATCGAAAATAGTATTTTGTAATGGACTCCCCAAATTAAACCAGAGCCGAATTTCTGAATAATCTTCCACAGAACCATGCTTGCCTCCATAGACCCCGATATCAAATCAATTCCATTGATAAACCCCTACAATAAAAGAGGGTAGAACAAATAAGTCGGGGATATTTCAACCCCAACATCAATTATACCGGAAGGCCCTTAGTACATCTAATGAGAAATTATACAAAAATATATAAATCGGATTCAGTATTCAGCCCGACTAATCCAGGTATTTCCCTATTAAAGGCCTCAATTTTTCAATTACCTCGGGTTTTATCGCATCTCTGGCTGTCGTGATAGCAAATTCCAATGCTGATCCACATTCACAGCTTCGTTCTCCAATCTCTGGAATGACCTTTCTGAGAATTTCCTTCACCTTTTCCTCATTTTTCCTTGCATTTTCAAGGACCATTTCCACATCAACTTCTTCCCCATACCATACATCGTAATCAGTTACCGTTGCAATTGTTGCGTAACACATCTCCGCTTCTCTTGCCAGTTTTGCTTCGGGAATTGCTGTCATTCCAATTATGTCAAATCCCAGTTTTCTGTGAACCTCAGACTCCGCCCTCGTTGAGAACTGGGGCCCCTCTATACAGACATAGGTCCCACCTCTGTGACACCTGTGTCCCAGTTCATCCGTAACATCCGCTATAAGCGACGAGAGTTCAGGGCAGAAGGGGTCTGCAAATCCGATGTGAACCACTATATCTTCAAAAAATGTATTTTTTCTGAATTTCGTTCTGTCATACAACTGATCTGGAACCACTATATCCAGAGGTTTTATTTCCTTCTTAAGCGATCCCACAGCTGCAACGGATATTATCCTCTCAACACCCAGCTTTTTCAATGCAAATATGTTTGCCCTGTAATTAAGAACAGTTGGAGAGTAAACATGACCCTTCCCGTGTCTTGGTAAAAAGGCAATTTCCTTTCCTCTGTATTCTCCCACAACAACTGGAGCAGAGGGTTTTCCAAAAGGTGTGTCAATCTCGATCTCCCTTGCAGATGAGAATATATCCTGATCATAAACACCGGTTCCGCCAATTATTGCAATTTCAGGCATTTCTTCACCTCTTCAATCTCCAGAAGGTTTTTCCATTTTTCTTTATCATTTCAACCAGTTCCCTTCTCACCATCTCATCCAGAATTTCCTTCATTCTCCCGGGCTGGGCCACCTCAAGGGCAACGGGATCGAGCTGATGGTATCTGTAGAGTCCTGACTTTATATCCTTGATTGTCCACAGATCCCTCTTTTCTTTTCCCATCAATCTGTGAATGAGATCTATCATATCCTCAACAAAGTTCCATGGAAATATCACCCACGCCCAGTCCTCAAGATACTCTCCGTAGTAATCAGGTTCCACCTCAGAGGTGTATAAAAGCTGTAATGTGGCTGTTTTAACCTCATCAGGGTCTTCTGATTCAACGTGTTTCTTTGCAAGAAGTATGCTCTTCCCTGTATCCGCAATATCATCGACAATCAGAACTTTTTTACCCTTCACCGCACCATCGGGCAGGGGGTACCTGACCTCAGCCTCTCCCTTTTTTGCTGCAGTCCCCACGTAATGTTCTATTTTAAGGCTGGTAAGATCGTCAAGGCCAAGAAGGTCACATAAAACCCTTCCAGCAAACCATCCACCTCTCGCAAGAGCAACTATTGTTTCCGGCTGAAAGGAGCTTTCCTTCACCTGATCCGCCACGTCCCTGCATAGCTTGTACATGTAATCCCACGTTGTAACAACACACTTGAATTTATCAGGAAGCATATGAAACACCCTGAGCCAGTTAATACTGAAAAATAAAATGTTTTTCGGTATGGAGGGGCAGACGATAGATTTTTACATCATATCTGAAATCAGATATTCTACTCAGGGGTACACGCGAATGAAGAAAATTATCTGGATAACGGTATTCTCGGCGGTGATGATTATTCTGATCGTTCTTATGCTTTACACAGGCATCTCATCCAACTCCCGCCTTGAAATTTCCAGTGATAACTACACAGCTAAAGTCAACGGGCTTTTTGAAAGGGTGAAAATGAGGATGGAGGAACTGAGGGGGTATGAAATAACAATCCCCATAAAGGTTGTGGACAGAGAATGGGTTCTCAAGCGTTTCGGTTCTGAATCGACCGATAAAAATGAGATGAGAGACAGGGAGATTATGTACAAAGCTTTGCTACTCGTTCCATCGGATTTCAGGTTTGAGGAGAGGAAGAACAGAGAGGTTGGAAGCTACATGGCATTTTACTGGAACGACGGGATCTACGTTGTCAGAGAAAATTTTAATCCTGAAAATAGCTCGGGAGAGGCTCTGGCCCATGAAATCGAGCATGCAGTTCAGAAGAGATTTGACATCAGATCGGATGGAACATTTGATGGAGATCTGGCGGTAAATGCTATAATTGAAGGTGATGCTGTACTGGCCGGATGGCTTTATGCGGGAAAAAATGTTTCCGGGATGATAAATAAGACCTCTGAAGAGATCTCATGTTCCAGAGAGCCCGTCAGGGGTTACGATGATGATCTGCACCAGCTCTTTTACTTCCCGTATCTGTATGGTGGGGTCTACATGGGTAAAAGATACATTCAGGGAGGATACGCCCTTGTCGATGACATCCTGAAAAATCCACCTGAAACCACCGCAGAATTGATCCATGGAAGAGAGATGAATTTTGAGAATGTGACAGTGAGCATTTCAGAAATAAAAAACAGCACCTTTAACTTCACCGGATTCAGGGTCATAAGAAATGATAGAATGGGTGAGTTCCTGGTATACCTGTTTCTATCCACACATATAAACGACTGTGAAGCCTTTAAATCAGCCGAAGGATGGCACGGAGACAGATTTATTCTGATGAAAAAGGGAAACGAGTATGTTTTTGGATGGAGAATCGCATTTTACGGTGTGAGAGATGCAGAGGAATTCGAGAGGTCTCTGATTGAACTGCTGAATACCATCGGAAGGAGGGATGTAGATGGGTGGAGGCTGAACTACAGCTCCATCGAAAAAATGGTATATTCCAGAGATGGTAGATATGTATCCATCTATGGATGTGGAAAGATCGTGGATGGATAGATCACAGGTATCCTCTCCTGATAACATTCAGATCTATTTTCCCTCTGTGAACAGCTGTGGAAACAAGGACTCCGGCACATCCCATGGATTCAAGGCTTATCAGATCATCCATGCCCCTTATTCCTCCTCCCACATATACGGGATTCGAGCTCTTATCCAGTATGTATTCAAGTTCGGGTGACATGAATCCCCTTTCGGTACCCACCTTCTCAAGCTGAAGAAAAATAACCCCCTGAAGTGAATAAGAATTGAGCAAATCCAGAATTTTTCCAGGAGATTCCGGAAAATGCTTCGATATCACCCTTCCCATCTTCATGTCTATGCTGACAAATGCACCGGGACTGTATTCAAGAACGGAGGGGTGTGATGTCTCTGTTCCGAAAACAGGGGTGAAGGGGAAATCAATTTCATTCAGATCTTCTGGCCTTTCAAACCCTCTATCGAGAATCAGTCTCGTTTCTCCTGCAATCTTTTTTATATGTTCATCGTTTCTTCCCCTTCCCTGGATCCTGTCCAGATCAGCAACATAGGTATTTGAGGGCATTATGGTTCTGAAAACGTCCACAACCTCCGGGCTGTCACATACAATGCTTGACTCATCCACCCTCCTGTACTTTTCCCTCTCTCCAGCAACGGCGTGAACAACCTCTCCACCCATCACATCCATGACAAAGTAAACCCGGAGCATCAGAAAAACCTCGCCTTAAAGCTCACTCCCTCTATCTCACAGCTCTCCCTGTAACCACAAGACTGACATCTCCTGTCAGAGACGCCATCGGGGAGGAATCCATTCTTTATTTTTCTTATTCTCTCAACAATCCTGACAACCTGTCTTCTATCATGGAATCCCGAATCAACCCCTCTTAAAATCCCCCTGTTCCAGTAGTATATGTAACCCCCGGATATTCTGTAACCATTATCCTCAAGAATCATCCTGATTGCGGTGAATTTAATTCTGTCAGATCTCCATACACCGTTCTCAGGAGGGTTTTTTCTCAAAATCAGACAGCCCATCTCTTCTCCTTTTTTAACTATCTCATCGGCAATTCCAGTCAATCCCAGCCTTTCAGATGTGACGAGAAGATCGTACTCCACCTGTTTCAGATGCTTGAGTTCTTCACATCCCTCGAGGAGATGAACAACGTAATCATAATCCCTTTCAACTTTACAGCTATGCCTATCTGCAATAATCCCGGTCTTCTCAAGGGCAGACTTTACCGGATCATCCTCTCCCATCCTCCACTGATAGTAGATCTCCCTCACAAGACTTCCTTCATTTATGTAATTTCCTCCGAACACTGACTCAAAATAGACCTTTCTGGGACAGTACATGTATGTATCGAGTTCGCTGACCCTCACAGACACGCTTGAAATATCACCTCATCCTGTATAAAAACTGAACGTTATCGCTATGGGAGAATTGATTTTACGAGATCACATTGACACTCCACTGTGTAAAACGATAGAATTATATCCCAGATAAAAAAGGTTGGGTTGATGGGATATCTGGAGGACAAGAAAAGAGCCAGGACATTTTACAGGTACTTTTCCCTCATCTATGACCACGTGAACCCTCTATTTTACTCCGATGAAATGAGGAAAAAGGTTGTTGATATGGCTCATCTTCATCAGGGCATGCTTGTTCTTGAGGTCGGGTCAGGAACGGGTTACACCTCTCAGGAGATAATATCCCGCATCGGGATAGATTCCCTTGTGGCCCTTGATCAGTCGATTCACATGTACATGAAGGCGAGGGAGAAGTTCCCGCTCAGATTCGTCAGAGGTGATGCCGAAAACCTGCCCTTCAGGGACAGCACATTCGATGCTGTGATTTCTGCCGGCTCCATAGAGTACTGGCCAGATCCACAGAAAGGTGTGAGTGAAATGCACAGGGTTGTTAAACCGGATGGGTGGGCAGTTATAATCGGACCGAACAAGCCTGAGAATCCATTTTTCAGAAAGATTGCTGAGAACATCATGCTGTTCCCGGAAACCCATGAATACAGGATGTGGTTTGAGAGGGCTGGATTCAGGGATATTCAGATGAAAATTGTGGGGCCAAATAGACTCTGGAAAAGCCTCGCGGTCATAATCTCCGGGAAAAAATAGGCATTTCTTAATTACACCACTCATGGGACAAATACCTTTTCAGAGCTCTGGAGTACATTCCTGAAAGACTCCCTGAATCCCTGCCACTCACAGCCAGCTCCATCAGGATTTTGCTCTTAAATAATCATGCTCCAGATGCCGGAATACACAGTATAATTAAAACATAGCGAAAATCTTATATATTATATGAAATCGATGTCATATGATGTATGAATCATTTAAATTGTTTGCAGGGGTGCTGACAAACAGAACCAGATTTGATATTGTGAGCGCCCTAAAGAAAAGGGACATGAGTGTAACAGAGATATGCAACCACACGGGCTATGAGCAGAGCAGAGTTTCCCATAACCTTAAGTGCCTGCTGAACTGCGGTTTTGTTGACGTGAAACAGGATGGGAAAAAGAGGATCTACAGACTCAATCCCGATATAAAAGATCTGATCTCAAAGATAGAAGAGCACATCTCTGTATATGAGTTGAGATTGAAAAGGTGCGGTATTCTCAGAGATGAGAGGGAAGAAATAAAGGTTCTGATACAATGAGAGGTGATAATGAGGCCGGCAGGGGACTCCTGGGAGGATTGTATGCAACCCTCATATCGTCCATCTGCTGCATAATCCCCCTGTTACTGCTCATTCTGGGATTCGGGCTTACGGTGGGTCTTGTGATTTCGGGATTCAGACCGTATTTCATAATTGGCGGAATTGTTTTCATCGGAATATACATTTTCGTCCATATAAGAAAGAAATCGAGAAAATGCGCATGCTCCACATCAGAAATGATCAGAAGAGAGGAGAAATTCATACTCTCAACTGTTTTCACATTTGCCATTGGATTTCTCCTTGTAAATCTCCTTGTTATACCTCTCCTTTCCAGCTTTGTTCTTGCAAAGGGAGATGACATCAATTCCCCGGATCACGGGAGACTGATGGGAGTAAAATTGAAGATAGATGGTATGACATGCGAGAGCTGTGCGGGCATAATCCAGGAAAAACTTCTGAATACAAAGGGAGTGGTTAAAGCAGATATAAGCTATAAAGACGGAACTGGAACGGTTATTTATGATCCTGATTTAATTTCGGTCAAACAGATTGTAGAGAGAATCAAACCGTATACTGCAACTGTGATATCTGAATGGGAGGTGAAAGGTTGAAGTATGATTTCATAATTTTAGGTGGAGGAGCCGCAGGCTTTTCCTCTGCACTGAAAGCCGATGAACTGGGAGTGAAAACCCTGATGGTGAACTCTGGAAACATAGGCGGGACATGCGTTAACGTTGGTTGTGTCCCTTCCAAATACCTGCTAACTGCCCTGGAACTGAGACACAGGGCACTGAATCACCATTACGGGGGTATGGAATTTAAAGAGGAGAAATTTGACTATTCCAGGCTTATCGAAAGCAAGGATAAACTCATAAAGGTACTGAGAAAGAAGAAATATCAGGATGTGATTGATTCCATGGATGGCGTGGATTACATCCAGGGGAGGGGTGTTTTCCTGTCGAATAAAGCAATAAAGGTGAACGGAGAGATCTATGAGGGGGATAAAATTCTGATAGCAACAGGATCGAGAACGAGAATTCTCCCGATTGAGGGACTTGAATCCGTTAAAGATAAAACCCTTACAAATATCGAAGCTCTTGATCTCAAATCTCCGCCCGATAGCATAATTATCCTTGGTGGAAGAGCCCAGGCCCTGGAATTCGCCCAGATCTTTGCCAGGGCGGGAAGCGTGGTGGATGTGATTCAGAGAAGCGACAGAATAATGCCTCAGACAGAACCTGAACTCTCCTACGCACTCAAGAACATTCTTGAAGGAGAGGGTGTGAGAATCCATACGGGGAGCACGATAAAGAGGATGGAAAGATCTTCAGATGGAGTCAGACTCCATTTCTCGTCAGGTGATGAAGAGAAGGTGATTGAAGCGGATTATGTTCTATTTGCAACGGGGAGAGTTGGAAACACAGATGAAATGGGTCTGGAGAACACTGACGTTACTGTGGAGAGGAGCTTCATAGTCACTGATGGGATGTTGAGGGCAGGCAGAAATATCTTTGCAGCGGGAGATGTAACGGGAGAGCCGATGCTTGAAACTGTTGCAGCAAGAGAGGGAGCTGTTGCAGGGATTAACGCCCTGACCAACCAGAAAATTGAGATGGACTATTCTGCGGTTCCAAAGGTCGTGTTTACTGACCCCCAGCTTGCGGACGTGGGTATGTCAGATCTGGAGGCCAACCGGCAATTCACATGCTCATGCAGAACCGTTCTCATTTCAAACCTTCCAAAAGCCATGATAACGGGAGATACTGAAGGTATGATAAAGATCGTTACGGACAGGGAGACCTCACGAATACTCGGCGTTCACATTCTTTCCGCCCATGCTGGAGAGATGATTCACGAAGCAATGATGATTCTGAAAAACTCGATGACCGTTGATGACGTGATACAGTCAGTTCATGCATTTCCAACCATGAGCGAGGCTATCAAGCTCGGAGCAATTTCGTTCAGGAAAGACATTGACAGGCTTCCCTGCTGTGCAGAGTGAAGGCTCATTCCCATTTTTAATTTTTAGTAGTGTAATCCACCGTTTACCTACTCTCTCCTGAACTCCACAACCTTAAGGGTATAGCCTTTCTCACACTCGTACGGTGCATCACCGATTATCCCCTGAACGGTAACCCTCTCACCATCAATTTCGGGAGGGTGGCAGAGATTGTACATCTGACAGTCAATAAACTCGCATTTTCTCGGTTCATACTTCAATTTAGCACCCTGAACGGCCTTTTTTGCTTCAAGCAATCCTATTGCAGGGAGTTCAACAACTTCAACCGCAATAACACCCTCATCGTGAATGGGGCACTCCTGAACGGTACCATCCCTCATGCCAACTATCTTGTATTTCGCTCTTTCCCTCAGATTCAGGCATGTGTTTCTGAGCCTGCATTCCGCACAGTCCTCCACACCACCATAGAATATGAACTCAACTCCAACCTTTGCCCAGTTTTTGCCACATAAGGTTATAATTTTTGCAACACTCTCAGAATCTTTCATTTCTTTCCCTCCTTGATCATATCACACCTGTTTTTTTCGCAAGTTTCTTTGCTGCCCTCCTCGTCAGACCGGATCCGAGAATTGTGTAACGGTCCGGCCTTATTTTATGTGCCATGAGGAGGGCCTCAATTATTTCATCATCATCCACACCCAGTTCTACAGCGGTAACAGGAGCACCTATGGATTTTAAAACTTTCCGGATTCTCTCCCAGTCTCCTCCATGAAGAGACATCATCATGATTGTGCCCACCCCACACTGCTCACCGTGCAGTGCGGGCTTTTCCGCAATCATGTCAAGGGCATGGCTGAAGAGGTGTTCCGAGCCACTCGCGGGTCTGCTTGAACCTGCTATGCTCATGGCCACACCGCTCGATATGAGGGCCTTTACAACAAGCCTCACACCCTCTTCAAGACCCTCCCGAATCACCTCTCCTGACTCCATGATTATCTCAGCGGTCATCTCAGACAGGGCAGCAGCATACTCACTGTACTCCTCATCTCTCAGCCTGTACGCAAGCTTCCAGTCCATAACAGCGGTTTTATTTGCCAGTATATCCCCACATCCCGATGCAATAAGTCTGAAAGGAGCTGAAGAAATTATTTCGGTATCTGCAATGACCGCAACGGGAGATACCGCCTCAACGGAGGTCCTGCCGTCCACACCCTTTATGGAGGCCCTCGAGGATGCTATTCCATCATGACTTGCAGAGGTGGGAACGCTCACAACTGGAATTCCCAGTTTTCTGGCGGAAAGCTTTCCAACGTCTATTATCTTTCCTCCAC
Source organism: Archaeoglobaceae archaeon (assembly GCA_015523685.1). Taxonomy (GTDB): domain Archaea; phylum Halobacteriota; class Archaeoglobi; order Archaeoglobales; family JdFR-42; genus WAJW01. The sequence continues at coordinate 6,683 of WAJW01000020.1, read as the reverse complement.
CGGCAGAAACGATAAAACCGGCATCTATCTTTTTAGATAATTCAACCACCCTTTCAACTTCCCTTTCATTCGATTCCTTTACCCTGACCATATCAATGCTGTATTCTTTCTCGAGTTCTTCTTTCACTATCTTCCCTGCAATCTTCTCCGTTCTGTTACCCGTTATTATTATACAATTTCCGTAAAGTTTAAGACCTGAGCAGACAGGGAGAATTTCATGAATAACTCCGGGTCCGACAACAACATTCCTTGGAAGTTCCATCATCTTTATTCCTTTCATACATTTCTCTCCAGAGGTGAAGGACGTGGGTGTTAGAGATTTCATATACAGATATTACGTGGAACCGATCCTTTATGACACTGGCTATAACCCTATAAATACTTTAACATGGGCCATTCTGCTTATAATTTTCATAATACTTCTTTTCAGGCTCCTGAAGAGGCTCGATATAAAAATTGATGAGCAGTTCATATTCGCGAATCTGCCCTACGTTGTTGGGGGCGGTCTTCTCAGGGTGGTGGAGGATTCAGAGATACTAGCCCCACCCTTCAAATACATTCTGATAACTCCTCTCATATACTTCTTTGTCTTTTTTGTGGCAATATCAGTACTCCTTCTCTCCGCATATCTCAGGAAATACGGGGTGAAGTACCACATCATATATTCCCTCGGAGGTCTTGTTTTCTCATTTCTTGTCCTTCTCTTGCTGTTCCTTAACGACACAGTGGAGAATCCAGCGGTTCTCCCTGCGGTTATCTCCCTCGCAATATTCGGAACATTTGTGGTATATCCTATTCTGAAAAAGATCTCAATTGCCAGCACCCTGAATATCACGGTGATATTTGCCCACATGTTTGATGCATCGGCAACATTCATAGGGATAGATTTCTTCAACTACTGGGAGAAACACGTGCTTCCAAGCTTTTTCATCAATCTGACCGGGACCGCAGCTGTTATGTATCCCTTAAAAATCGTTGTCTTCATTCCACTCCTCTACCTCCTGGACAGGGGAATGGAGGAGAGTGAGATCGAACTCACCAACTTCATAAAGTTCGCACTCATAACCATAGGTCTTGCTCCCGGAATCAGAGATGCCATGAGACTGTTCCTCGGTGTGTGAAATGAAAAGCAGGATATTTGGTTATTCTGTATTGCTGTTTGTCATTCTGATCATCTCCGCTTACGCCGGGTTTATTCACGCAGAAAAAAATCCCGGGAAGGCCAGGGATGTGTTTGAAAAATTGAGAAACGAGTTTGAACCCATACTTAATCTGCCTGTTTATCTTCTCCCCTTTGCAATTTTTGCCAATAATGCGATAAAATCATTCCTTCTCGTGCTTTCAGGCGTCATCTTCGGCATCATTCCCGTTCTTTTTGTCGCCTACAACGGTTACATCATTGGAATTGTGATAGTCATTGCGGGTGGAGAGAGGGGGATTGGGAATGTGTTGCTTTCTCTACTCCCTCACGGTATTTTCGAGATTCCCGCTGTAATTCTGAGCGGTGCTCTGGGAATGTGGCTTGGATCGGCAATGCTTGAAAAATTGAGAGGGAAGAAAGGAGATATAGGAAAAAGGATGAGCTATTCCCTCAGGATATTCGTGAGAATAGTCATACCCATGCTGTTCATCGCATCATTTATAGAAACTTTTATCTCCCCCTATATTTCTTCACTGTAATCATGGAGCTTCCAGAGAAAACAAGATTCAGCGAGTGGTTCAATGAGCTCATATTTACGGCAGAAATCATGGATGTCCGGTATCCTGTAAAGGGGATATACGTGTGGATGCCTTTCGGTTTCAAACTCAGAAGGAAGGTCTACGATTATTTAAGATCTCTTCTCGACAGGGACCATGAGGAGGTTCTCTTTCCCCTTTTAATTCCAGAACATGAGTTCATGAAAGAGGCGGAACACATCAGGGGATTTGAGGATGAGGTCTACTGGGTCACCCACGGAGGACTGGAAGAACTTGATGTCAAACTCGCTCTCCGGCCCACAAGTGAGACCGCCATATATCCAATTTTCAACCTCTGGATCCGGACCCATGCGGATCTCCCCCTTAAAGTGTATCAGATAGTAAATGTGTTCAGGTATGAGACAAAGCATACCAGACCCCTGATAAGGCTGAGGGAGGTTACCTCATTCAAAGAGGCTCACACCGTTCATGCGACAATGGAGGAAGCAGAAAATCAGGTTGAAAAGGCCGTGAATCTTTACAGAGAGTTCTTTGATACTCTCGGAATTCCCTATCTCATATTTCAGAGGCCCGAATGGGATAAATTCCCCGGGGCAGTTTACACTCTTGCCTTTGATACCATAATGCCCGACGGAAAAACACTGCAGATCGGAACTGTACATAATCTGGGAACCAACTTTGCAGAGACATTCGACATAAAATTTGAAACACCTGATGGAGATCATGAATACGCATGTCAGACGTGCTACGGAATCTCGGAAAGATGCATTGCAGCCCTCATAGCAATTCATGGGGATAATTCAGGGCTTGTACTACCATTCAGGTTTGCCCCCATTCAGGCGGTCATAATCCCCGTGCTTTTCAAGGGTGAAGGGAGAGAGAGAATAATGGAAAGAGCAGAGGAAATAAAATCAGAACTTGAAAGACGGGGCTGGGATGTGGTTATAGACGATTCTGAACTGAGACCCGGAGCCAAATACTACAGATGGGAACTCAAAGGTGTTCCTGTGAGAATAGAGATCGGGCCGTCCGAGGTTGAGAATAACACCCTCACCGTATCATTCAGAAATGATAAAAAGAAATTCGAGATTGAAGCGGATAAAATCCATGAGCTTACAGGAATGGCCATGGAAAACGATGACAGGCTCAGAGAGAAATCCAGGAGGTTCATGGAGGAGAGGATCAGAATGTGCGGTTCCATTGAAGAGGCAAAAGAGCATGCAGGTAAAGGAGTGGCTCTTTTTGGATGGTGCGGAAAGACATCCTGTGGTGAAGAGATCGAAAACAGACTCGAGAGTACTCTCCTTGGAATTCTGAAGGGGGGGTACAACGCCGAATCCCCGGGAGAATGTGTAGTATGCCACGAAAACGCTCCGTATGTTGCAGGTTCAGCAAGAACATATTAGAAGTGGAAGGATGAGAGGGAGAGAGATTGCTCCGGAATCCATGCTTGAAGCAATTGATAAGCTGGAGAGTGGTCTGTCCGGTAAAAAATTCATTCAAATCGATGACTGCAGGAATATAACGGTAGTTGGGGACATTCATGGGGATATAGACTCCCTTGACTTCATTCTGGAGAACTCAAAAAGTGATGCATTCATCTTTCTTGGAGATTATGGAGACAGGGGAGAGAACTCTTCTCTGGTCTATATGAGGCTTGCCGAGCTTTCTTCGGAGAAGGATGTTTTTTTACTGAGGGGGAACCATGAAACATCCACCGCATTTCCCCATGAACTCCCTCACGAACTCGATTACAGATTCGGAGAGAGAGGAAGAGAGATATATCTCAGATTGAAAGAGCTCTGGGAGAAACTTCCTTACTCTGCGGTCATCAGGGATAAGTACTGGCTTGCTCACGGAGGAGTACCAACGGATAGTGGAAAAATTGAGACAGCCGGGCTCAACCTTAAAGAGATAGAGAATCCCGGGGATGCCACATCGATGGAGATCATGTGGAACGATCCGTGGGAGAGGGAGTTGAGTGATTTCAATTACGAGAGGGGTGTGGGCATGTTCTTTGGCTGGAGGGCAACGGAGATCCTCCTTGAAACTGTGGAGGCAAAGACCGTGATAAGATCCCACCAGCCGTATAAGATTCTACTTGCAGAGCAGAACGGGCTTGTGGTGACAGTTGGTTCCTGCATGAGACCATACGGACTGTCAAGGGCCTCATATCTTGAAATTGATTGCAGTGACAGAGCCAGAAATGGATACGAGCTGATTTCTGATTGTGCAACCACATTTTCCATATGAGCGGGAATTCAGCATGCCTCTCCTTTTTTTGACGTTCTTTCAAAATCCGGACAGGTTCCTGATGTGCGGGTTTTCAAAATCAATGAGCCTGATTTCTTCCCCCTATTCTAAGCTTCATTCTTCAAATTTATTCTCCGATTCTAACTTTTCCTTCAACCTCTTCTTGCCATCTCCCCCTGCCTCTGTGCTGTGAAAGTACGGGATCATAAAAGGGATTGTACGGAAACACAGGAGAATCTTTCAAGATTCTCAGTCTCAATGGATAAAACCTGTTTGAAGGGTTATTAACGATTACAGGAGAGAGAAAGATGAGCAGGGGGTAATGTTGCCTGCATAGAGTTTGTGAGGATGAAACAAAAAACCTGCCTGATTTCAGAGGGAAAGTTATAGTCAGGTGGCCAGTATGATAAAAAAATGAGGAAGAAGCTGTCAGGTGTGCTCTATAAGGGAGCATTAACAGAGAATCAGGCTGAAAAAGATTACAGTTCTCCTGAATCCAGAAAGAGCATATTTTGAATTTCATAAAAGGCGAAAGTTCGAGAGGTGAGAACTCTTTGGTATTTATGAAGATGAGGGCTTTTCCGCCGTTATTATTTCAATATAACGTTCCGGGGACATGTGAAGTTTGAGACTGTAAATTCTGGCGAGCGGAAGCGAGCCACATATCCTCTTATTGCGAGCAGTCAGATTTAATCCAGACATATAGTTCTCTCCCTACGGCTTTCTTTATTTCCTTCAACTGGATATAACAACCACCATCTATCATCCAGTTTCGAAGTACAAGTTAGTTCAAGTAAGTTTGAGATGAAATAAGAAAATGATAGCTCCTGAAGTCTATAAATGTTATAAAAATGCACCTTTATAAAGAGTAAATCTTCCTATTTTAAATATTTTGCAGTCTCCTCAAGGTCATTACAGGGGATTGCTCTCCATCATGGATTTAACTCTTTAACCTGCCAGAGTTCATCATTAACCAGCAACACAAAACGATATACAGCAAGGAAAAACAAAAAAGTCAAGTTTTCAAAAATTTTTCCTTTCAGGACGGGTTTGAATGGTCTTCATTGTCAATCCTGGGCAGAAAAAGGGAGATTTTAATTTTCCATGCCTTTATCATACGGGTATAAGACAGGAGAGCATCATGGAAGAGCTTGAAACAGCCATCCGAATGGCCTCAATACAATATATTTACGGATTATCGATTATCTCCTGGATCCCGACACCACAATCTCCATCTGCATCTGGACGTAATTCAACGACACTCTCAGGGTGAATGAGATTTACAATGTTACCAACGGTTATTCTCCACGGGTCTCTCATATTTGAGATCGCATACAATGCTCTCCTGTAATCCTTTCCCCTGTAAACCGCAAGTTTCCCTGGAGCAACAACAACCACCTTATCGGCATCAAGGGATCTGAGAGTGGGCGCTGATGTGTTGTTGAATGACTCTATGAGAAGAAGCTCGTACTTTTTGGCAAGATATCCGACACATTCATCGGCAATCTTTCTTCCCTCGGTAAGAACTCTGTCCAGAACAAATTTTTCAGGCTCTATAGGGGGTGGATCAAGGAATTCAAGGAGATTATCAATTTCTTTCCTCATAACAGCGGTAACTCTCCCGAGATTTTTATGGATAACATAGTGTTCTGTTTTTTCACAATCTGAGATCCTGTAAACAAGGGTTGAATCCTGGAGGCCCATGGCGGTGTAAGGAGAGGTTTCCCAGCCTGCCCTCTCAGGATCTGGAGGAGCATGGAGAAACGCAACCGGTGATTCCACTTCAATCCTCTCATCGCTTCCCACAGCAAGGTGGAGTCTGTAAATATCCTCACCGATGAGTTTCCGGCGCTTTATGCTATGCAGAACACATCCATACTGATACCATGCGCTGAATGCGGAGACCGGCTTGCAGATTCCAGTTTCAATCCCTTTACTTACCGCATCTTTCACCAGAGATAATGCAACGGAGGTTTTTCCCGAATCAAACGCCAGCAGTCCCGTAACAAGAATTGTGGTCATATTCCCTTCTCCGCCCAAATTACTTCATGTCGTATCGGGGTAATTCAATCGGTTGTTTTTAAGCTCAATAAATTTTACGGAACACACATGAATCCACTCACATCGGTTTCCCGCTTTCCTATCAAAAAAATTTTAAACCACTCTGAAAATCTTTCAGCAATGAAGGGATTCGACATAACGGAAAAACCATTTATCGTGTTCTGGGAGGTTACCAGGGCGTGCATGCTCGCCTGCAAACACTGCAGGGCAAAAGCCCAGAGAAAGAGGCATCCTGATGAGCTCTCGACGGAGGAGGCAAAGGACGTTGTAGATCAGCTCAGGGAATTTAAGAAGCCCTATCCACTCCTGGTGTTGACAGGCGGAGACCCCCTGATGAGAGAAGATATTTTTGAATTGATTTCATATGCAACGGAATCAGGATTCAGAACCGCAATTGCATTCTCCGGAACGGAACTCGCCACAGAGGAGAGGTTGAAAAGACTCAAAGATTCCGGTATTGCGAGAATTGCAATAAGTATCGACGGCTCCACCCCTGAGATCCACGACAGTTTCAGGGGAATCGCCGGGACATTTCAGCAATCTGTTGAAATACTGGAAAAGGCGGTTGATCTGGGCATATCCTCACAGATAAATACAACCGTATCGGCATACAACCTCAGGGATCTTCCGGGGATTATGAGATTATGTATGAAATACGGAGTCTCCCTGTG
>WAJW01000019.1 GCA_015523685.1 Archaeoglobaceae archaeon | reverse complement strand
GTCAGATGTGTATAAGAGACAGCTTCAGATCTGACCAGTAGGATGTGTCATCGACAATCAGAAATCCTCCATCTCTTACAAAACTTTCAAGTTTTTCCATATCGGGAGTGGTGTTGCCAGCATAAACAACGACATCCACCCTGGATAGGTCTCCATAATCAATTATACCTTCATATACAACTGGAGCCTTTCCCTCTTTTTTAATCAGATCAATCAGATAGGGGAAAATGATTTCCGCTCGACCATCACTTCCGCGGAGAAGGCCCATTTTAATGTCGCCCTCTCTGTCATGGCTCTCCCACAGATATGCGAGAATGTTCGTGAACATCCTTACCGCCGATTCCCTGTTTGCGCTGTAATCCTCCTTGAAAATCCTTTCAATTTCCTTTTCAACAGATTCCGGGGATTTGAGTTCGGATATACCGGCTGAGCCAAGAATGTAGTTGTTTGGTGAGTAAATTATGCTTCCGTTGCCGTAATCACCCACCTCAATGGGTTTATCGTAGAGGAGGGGAGGAACGAAGATGGGAAGAACATCATTCATGTATCTGACTCTGTTGGACTCCAGAGAGACAGAGATGGTGTGTTTTCCCTTTGGTGGCGGGGGAACCTGAAATTCAAGTCTCGTGTATTTACCTCCATCAAGTCTCACCTTTTTCTCGGATATTCTCTTCCCGTCCACGAGGAGGAAGGCACTTGTTTCCTGAGGTTCGGTATATGTATTGAGGAGAGTCACAGAGAGGGTGTTGTTCACGCCCACAGGCAGAACACTGGCCTTCAGCCTTGAATCGAAGAGTAGAAACGTGTCGGGTGGTCTGGTATCAAAATCTCTGTTAACGTAAAAAGAAATCGAATCTGTCAGGTAAGGAGCAGTTTTTCGACCGGATGTTATTACCTGGGGGTTGAACTTACCGCTGTAAAGTATTTCGTTGTAGAGGTCCTGATAGTTTTTGTAGGTCTGGGTTTCGTTCAGGACGTCAAAAACATAGATATCGGCCGTGTATTTGCCATCAATCCAGGTATCGTCTATGCTGAATTCAAAAACCTCATAGAACCTGTCCCTGTACCCCAGCTCCCTTACCTTTTTCACCTCTCCTGAGACCACGTATCCATTGGGGTCCTTGATTATACATACAAAATCCAGTGCGGCTGATCTGAACCTGTTCACGTCCTCAACCGCAACGTAAATTTTTATGCTCTCCCCTGGCCTGTAAACATCCGTCCACCTCTCGATATACTTTCCATAATCGAAAGCATCGGATACCTGTGCGATATTGAAATGAGAATACGAGAGAGCATTAACGGGTATGGATATGAGAAATATGACTGTAAGGACAGCTAATCCGGTAGCAATCCAAGTAGCTGGATCGGTTCTGCTCATATTTATTTTCCCCATCCGACAAAAGTAGAAAAATTAATAAATAGTTTACTATTTAAACTCCGTACAATGGGAAACATTCGCTCGCTCACAATCATCCTGTTGTTTTTAATCCTGATAATCCCGGTTGCCTCCGCACAGAACGAGTTCTCGAAATTTAAGGGAATTATGTCCGACTGGCATAAAGCAAAGATATGCATGCCCTGCCACATAAACGTGCTTCCGCCAAAAAAACTGAACAGATTTCTGGATTGCACGACATGTCACTCCCATAAAATCAGCGATCCCCGGGTTGTGGAAGAACTGCATACGGTGGATGTCTGTGTTAAATGTCATGCTGGAAGCAGTTTTACAATGAAAACACTGAAAACGAATGATTACCACAGGATACATAAGGAGGTAAACTGCAGGAACTGTCATGGAGAGTCTACTGTCATAAGGCCCCCCTCAAAGGAATGTTTCAACTGTCATGAGGGGAAGTTTCACGGGGTTCATGGAAGGATTCTGGATGAAATATGTGTCTCATGCCATTCGGACAGGATATACAGCTACACCGGTGAGGTGCCACCCGAGGTAACGAAAAAACCCACACCTCTTCCGGGAGGTAGGGTGGAAAAGACGGAAGCAGGCCTATCTCTTGCAGATATCATATTCAGGCTCATATCAAGAATTTTCGGACTATGACGGTAATTGGTTTCTGTTCTGGAAAAGGTGGAGTCGGGAAGACCACTGTTGCGGTTAATGTCGCAACCCTTCTTTCCAGAAAGCACAGTGTTATTGCAGTGGATAGTGATATAGCCCTGCCGAATCTCCATTCCTTCTTTGGCATTGATGAGCCATTTGTCACCATTCTTGATGCCCTCAAAGATGATAAATTTCTTGAAGATGCCATATACGATATAACCCCGAGCCTCCACATCATGCCCTCCGGATCAACCATAAAGGCTCTTGAGGGCATCAAAATGGAGAGATTCAACGAACTGATCGACACCCTATCCGATATGTACGACTATGTTATTGTTGACATTGCAGCGGGATTGAGCAAATTTGCAGCAATTCCAATGACCGCATCGGATGAGATCTGCATAGTTGTTAACCCTGAAAGACCTTCCATCATGGATGCCCAGAAGGTTAGAAAGGTGGCGGAGATGATGGAAATAGATGTGAAGGGTGCTGTGATAAACAGATATAGAGGAGAGAAGAAAATGTTTGATTACACGCAGAATTCCGTGGGGAAGGTTATAGGCCTGTTGAGAGATTCGCCACTTGTTCGCAAATCCTGGAATTCAGGAAAACCACTTGTTGTTAAGTACTGGAATTCGGGAATCGCAGATGATATGAAGAAACTTGCCATGAACCTGATGGGTTATGAGTCGGAGATAAGACCCTATGGTAGGTTGAAAGCAAGGCTGATCTCGATGGTGGGATGATGAAAAAAATTCCGGAATTCATGACGGAGGATGATGAGTGGTTTGAAAAGAAACCCCGAAGGAAGAGGGAGGAAAGGGCGAAGAGACCGTCTCTGACTCCGGATGATTTTTTTGGTGAAGGTGAAGAGCCGGGTTATGCTGTCAGGTTAATCGATATAGCAATAGGAATTACCCTGATTATCCTCCTCTATCTGGTATTCGGGAGCTATTTCAAATTGTAAAATGTGGGATCAGAAAAGATCGTCGAGTTCATCATTCAGTTCCGGCATTCTTCCATGCTTCTGGAGGTACTCCTGGATGAGTTCGCTCTCTCTCATGGTGTACATCTCATTCTCTTCATAATCAAAGTAGGCAACGCCCTCCCTTGTTGAAATCTCAGACTCAAGTTCCTGTTTCAAATTCGGAGTTCCCTTTATGTAAATCAGCTCATGGTTTTCATTGTAGAATCTGTAAACCCCTGGACTCTCAGGGATGGTTGATACATTCTCCTCGTTGAATTCAAGCAGTTCTTTAAGAATGGGCAGCATCTTCTTCTCAACAGCCTGTCTCCATTTGTTCTTTGTTGGCCTTTTATCTCTGACCGTTCCAGTGGGGCAGATCTCAACACATACACTGCAGAACTTGCATCCCGACTCCACTTCACTCGGGGCGGGTCTCCCAACAATAATCCCGTCATCGGTAGATGTGAATCCAAGGGCATTTGCTTCCCTTATCTCCACGCATCCCCTCACGCATCTCGTGCAGTTTATACAGTAGTTGTAATTCCATTTCAGAGTCTTCTCCTCCACAACAGGCTGATCCTGAAAGACGTACTTCGGTGTTTCAGGGCTGAGACCCACATATTCTGCGACAAATCTCAGCTCGCAGGCTGGAAATAGATCACAGCACCTCTCCTCAACCGGAACTCCAAAGGTACACTGGATTCTGTCACACCCCTCCCTGTATTCACATGTTATGCAAACATGAGGATGATTGGCAAAGATTCCGGCAAGAGCCTTTTGCCTTATTGCTCTGAGCTCTTCACCCTCTGTTACAACATCCATACCATCAGCAACTTTTTCCGTGCAGGCTTTAACTGTGGAACCGTTGATCTTCACAACACAAAGATTACAGCCACTGTATCTCTCTCCAGATCTTCCCGTATATTCCTTCTCTCCCCTGTAAATCTTGTCAATCGATTCCATCCCTCCAGCTGGAGAAACACTCGGATGATAGCACAGATTGGGGATGTATATCCTGTTATCGAGGGCCACTTCCAGAACAGTTTTCCCATCCTCTGCATTTATCTCTGTTCCGTTTATCCTTATCCTGGGCATCTGAACTCCTCCAAAAAAAAGAAAGAGAAGGGAATTCATTTTTTCTGGCTTTTTATGTAGAGTGCCCTCCCGAAAAGAGCAGCACCTATTGCACCTGCTGTCTGTGGGTCGATCTTCGGTTCAAGGGCCTTCACACCGAGCATCTTCTCGATTCTTTTGACCATTCCCACGTTCTTGGATATGCCACCTGTGATTGCAAAATCGGGCTCGACTCCCACTCTCTCAAGCAGTTCCACCACTCTGGAGGCCATGGCTCTGAAGAAGGCTGCAAGGATTTTTTCTTTGGGCCATCCCTTCCTCATTAGTCCCAGAACTTCTGATTTGGCGAACACCACACATGTTGTGCTCACAGGCTCGGGGTCTTCATCAACCTTCAGTGAGAGTGGCCCCACCTCTGTGATGGGTATGGAGAGCAGATCGGCCATAACCTCTATGCCTCTTCCAGTTCCTGCAGCACACTTGTCGTTCATGAGGAAGTTGACAACCTTCCCCCTGCTGTCAACCTTAATTGCCTTCAGATCCTGTCCTCCCATGTCAAGGATCGTTCTGACTGTGTTTCCATAGATGTAAACTGCACCCCTTCCGTGGCAGGCAATCTCGGTTATGGTCTTGTTGGCAAATGGAATGCTGACCCTGCCGTAACCCGTTCCAACGATATAGTGGATGTCCTCCCTTTTCATGTCCCCGATTTTTTCGAGAACTGCGTTGAGGGCTCTCTCCGTGCTGTCAAGACTGCTTGAGCCCGTCCTCAAGTTTGAATAAGCGTAAAGCTCTCCATCGGTCATGATGACGGTCTGTGTGCTCACAGAACCGAGATCGATACCACAGCTTATAACCTCTGCATCATGCCAGTTTTTCGACTCATCGACCCAGATCGTCTCAGGCCATCTCCAATATTCCTTCTGTTCTACCGCTTCAGCCATATTTATCACCTCACACCTTCAAATTCACTCCGATAAAGCCGCACCGATCGCGGGAACAAGCTCTGGAGCGATCGAGTCAGGGACATACACCTCTGTTCCAATCTCTCTCTTCAATGAGTCGAGGAATCCGGGATCGTTGGCCAGTCCACCGATCACAAGCACGTCATCTTCAATCCCGACTCTCCTGACTATTGATGCGACTCTGTCGGCTATGGCATCGTGTATTGCCCTTGAGATCTCCTCCTTCGGAACGTTCTGGTGGACGAGAGAGACCACTTCTGATTCAGCAAATATGACACACTGGGCGTTCATTGCGGCTCCTCCCTGGGCTGTAAGGGAGATCTTGCCAAACTCCTCAATTGGAAGTTCCAGATACCTTGCCATGGCATCGACAAAGGAACCCGCTCCAGCAGCACATTTGTCGGCAAGAGCAAAATCCTTAACGCTCCCATCTTCCTTGAGTTTTATTCCTCTGGATTCCTCTGCTCCAACCTCGATCACCGTTCTCGTTGAGGGTCTAACAAAGTATGCCCCCCTACCTGCGGCAACGACCTGTGACACCTCATCGTCTGCAAATGGTACTGATGATTTTCCAAAACCGGTGGCGATTATTCTCCCCACATCATCTTTTTCAATGCCTGCATTTTTCAATGCTTCATCAAAGGCTTCCTGTGCGGTTTTGTGATGGTCAACCCCTGTTCTGAGATTTGCTGTACCCAGTATCTCTTTTTTATCTTTCATTATTACAACTTTTGTGAATTTTGACCCCACATCAACTCCAGCTGAAATCAATTCCATCACCTCCTGATTTACTGCTTTGAAAGCTTCTTTCTTCCCAGACTCTCCATAAATGAATCAATCACGTTCCAGGTTCTTGCCTCATCAAAATCTCTCGGATCTGCCATGTTGCTCTCGTATGTTGCAACTGGAATTCCATGCTTGACAAGGTAGTCCCTTACCTCAAGTTCCGAGAGAGCCCAGAGTTCGCATCCTCTGTTTATGTGCATGATTAACGCATCTGCCTTCCAGTCCCTAATCATCTGAAGTGTCTCAAGCTTTCTTATCTTATGTGAATAGGGATGCTGCCATCCCGGCCTGTATCTCAGGTTGTACTCTGCAGTCCATCTCAATGCCTCTTCTCTGTTTGTTATCTCAACTCCCGCCTCTTCCGGAGTTGGGGCTGGCTCCCATATCCATCTTTCCCCTTTCTCATCCATTCCGAGCCATGCACCCTCCAGTCCGAACGTATAGATTGAACCAAGTGAAACAGCTCCATATTCTCTTTCCATGTATCTGTAGATGTTCAGGAATGCCCAGGGAGGTGGGTTGTCTGTAAGGAACCTGAACTGCTCATTGCTTATGGCTCCTATACCCCTCTTCACCCTGTCCTGTGTCTCCTCATAGAGCTTGTGGTAAAGTTCAGCAACCCTTGGATCAGCTCTGTGAAGAACCAGAAGGGCATACAGCGTGAACATGGATTTCTCTTCAAGAGGTGCCGGGACGTTCTGATTCAACTTGCATATCTTAGCCCATGTTGTCATGGAATCCGCCTCAGCATACACAGCCTTTATAAGCAATTCATCGTCGTACTCCCTTCCGGTTACCTTCTCCATCCACTCAATGGAGTCGTTCAGCTGTCTCACAACGTAGTCTATTTTCTTATCGTCAAGCAGATAACCCGGGCCGACTGATATATCAACTGCATAGGTTGGAATTCCACCCTCAAGCTCTCCAGCCCTGTGATACCACTTTGCATGAGTACAGCAGATGTGGATTGTGTAGTTGAAATCAGGTTTTGGAAATCCCTCAACGATTGTTCCGTCCGCAAGAACGTATTTGTCCAGGATTATTGAGCCCCAGTAATTCCTGAGATAACCGCACAGATCCCTCGCAACCCCCTTTCTTTCTGCAGCTTCAAGGGCCTGAAGGGAGAAATCTTTGAAGAATGCGACAGTGGCACCATAAGGCTCTCCTGTGAGTGGATAGACATCCTCTCCCAGTCCTGCAGGTACGGCATCAAATGCCCATGCAGAACCGGCCCATCTTATTCCACCGTTGTCTTTTGCCTCCAGATAGTCCCTGTAGTATTTTTCTCTGTACTTCTTGAAATCGTCCCAGACCTTTAACGGTTCGATTTTGAATTCTTTTGCCATCTTATATCACCTCATATAAACAGATCTTCCTCTCCAATTGATTCAAGGAAAGCTTCAACCCTCGTTCTGAACTGTCCAACCGGCACGGTGATATCAAATTCCAGGAAGAGATGCGGAATTCCGAGTTTATCAAAAAGCTCTCTCAATGCTGGAATATCAAGCTCGTGAGGATCACAGAATTTCTGCTGCATTATGATTGCTCCTTCAACATTGTATTCTTTAGCCCATCTCTCTATCCAGTTGAATCTCCTCCTGCCCTGAATTGTCTTTGTTGGCCAGTCCTTGGCGGGGCATGGGACTCTCGTTACGTATCGTTTTGCGATGGCCATCAACCTGTCTTCCTCGGGTTTAACATCGTTCCAGAAATATCTTGCTCCAGTACAGTGTTCTTCAAAGACAAATGTAGCCGGATAGTTCTGCTCGTATTCCACCATCCTGAAAAATTCTCGATCGTCATCCTCACTTCCAACTATCATGAGTCTTGTTCCAATCTCCCTGTCTACCTCAACATCCTGAAGGTCTTCGAGAAGGGATTCGAGCACTTCGTTATGCTCCCTCTTATCCACCATCTGTGAAGATACAACCATCTCCATGGCATGAAGGCCTGTTATGGGTGGATTATCGCTCTTTCTCAGTTCATACACCCTTCTCATCAGCTCCCTGTTCCTGTTGTATATCTCTATTGCCTCATCAAGTTCTTTGTTTGAAATGGTTGTTCCCGTCCACTCTTCCACTGCACTCTTGAATTTCTCGAGTAAAGACCTGAGGTATTCTGAGGCGTGTGGATTGTTAACCCCGTGCGGAAATTCCATGTAGTAGCTCCAGTCCACACCACATCGTTCTTCCCAGGTGAAGAAAACCTGCCTCATGTGAAGGCATGACTGGGCCAGCATTATTCCATCAAGATAGTCAAATCTGCCTTCAAGTCCCTGGGCGAGAGCGTCATGACAGAACGGGCAGTACATGTCATGCAGATACGGTCGTGTTATGCTCTCGGGTTCGTGAGACCCAAGAATTCTAACCGGAAGGACTCCAGCTGCGTAGAAGATCTCTTCAGGGACATATGTGCATATGTAGCCAACCACCTTTCCTCCATTGTTCTGTTTCCATTTTTTTGCATAGTCGTGTCTGTTCTCTATCCACTCTGAGAACTGTTTATACTGAGGAAGTTCCTCCATTTTCTTACCCATCTACAACACCCCTGTTTTTACATCTGATGTTTTATTAACCCTATATTGTTTACGATTTACTGAAACGTATAAATATTTTGTGGTAAGTTGTAAAGTGGTTAAAGAAAATTATGATAAAATCAGGTCAGATGTCCATCAGGATGGCAATATACTTTGCGGATGTGTAATTCATAAAATTTTAATATATTTTTAAAATGGGATAACCTCAAAGCGGGTAAGAATCTATTTTTTACATATCAGAACAAAATTCCGGTAGGTCTCTTCCCCCTTTTCCGTGTGAGCCACCTCAGGGTGCCACTGAACACCATATATTGGTTTTGTGACGTGTTTCATGGCTTCCACCTCACATATATCGGATGTGGCCAGCAGTTTGAAGTCTTCAGGCATGAAGGATACTTCGTCTGCATGGGATGCCCAGACCCTTATTCTCTCTCCAAAACCATGGAAAAGATCGTTTTCTTCCACAATTCTTATCTCAACCTCGGCAAATCCCCCCTTCTCTCCCCTCCTCACCTCACCACCGAATGCCATTGAAATAAGCTGGTGTCCCAGACAGATACCGAGTATGGGGATGTCAAGATTTCTTATGTACTCCATGGAATATCCGGATCTATCGACTGAAGGCCCACCACCTATAACAAGACCGTCAAGCTCTATTTTTTCAAGATTTTCAGGAAGTGTTTCGTTGGAGATCAGTCTTGTTTCCACCCCAAGATCTCTGAGAGTTCTGTAAATCAGGTGGTTGTACTGGCCGTAGTTATTTACCACGTATATTCTCATCAAAAACTCTAAATTCCTGATGGAATAAAAAGATTTATTATTTCCAAAACTGTATGAATGGCATATGGGTGAGGTGTTTTTTACGGATGTAAGGGCTCCTGTAACAGAACCCTCAGAATGGTACAGGCCCGAACTGAGCGCAGTATCCAGATTTGAGAAAATGATCCTGAGTTCAGGTCTCTTCGACTCCATTGAAAAAGGAGACAAAGTGGCGGTGAAGATTCATTTCGGTCTGAGTGGAACCACCCGGATTTTGAGACCTGCATTTGTCAGGAAGGCTGTTCAGCTTATAAAGAAGAAGGGGGGAAGGCCATTTGTAACCGAGACCTGTGGTCTCGGACTTCTGTACGATAAGAGCCACGCCATCGGCAGGTTGATGATAGCGGAAGAGAACGGATTTACACAGCAGACATGCCAGGCTCCGATCATAATAGCTGATGGTCTCCTTGGTTTTGATTTTGTCGAGAGAAAGGTTTCGGGAAGATGGATGGAGAAGGTTCATGTGGCCAGAGCAATAGCTGATGCAGATAAGGTCGTATCTCTCGCCCATTTCAAGGGTCACATAAGGGCAGGGATCGGCGGTGCCATCAAGAATACGGGTGTTGGATGTATAGCAAAGCCATCCAAGTATTCCATCCACCTGTCTAAACCTCCTGAGATAACGGAAAATTGCACCGAATGTGGAAAATGCGTTGATATATGTCCTTCCAGAGCAATCTCTTCTGATTTCAGAGTGGATAAAGAGAGGTGCCTCAGGTGTCTTGGATGTTATGAGGTCTGCAAGGATAATGCGATAGACGTGGGCAAATGGATCATGGGTGATGAAATCGCTGAGAGGATTGTGGAATGTGCAAAAGGGGTCATTGATGAGGTGGGGAGAGAAAATTTCGTTTTTGTGAATTTTGCAATCGATATCACTCCCCATTGCGACTGCCACCCTTACAGCGATCAGCCAGTTGTGCCCGATATAGGAATATTTGCGTCCGGAGACATCGTTTCTGTGGATTCTGCCTGTTATGATGCCCTGAAAAGGGCAGAAGGGATAAAAGGAAGTCTCGTGGATGAAATAGGAGATTTTAATTTCCCGTGGACATCTCCGGAAAGACAGCTTGAGTACGGGGAAGAGCTGGGCATAGGAGAAAGGAATTACAGGATACTTGAGGTAGAATAACCATATCACTTCTCCTCATTTAAGCATGGGCTCGTAAGATATTTAAATAATTGAACATTTGTTCAAATATATGAAATGTGGGGTCGAGTACATTCACAGAGACGCGGTGGAAAGGGCAGAGAATCAGATGATTGATGAGGGGGTGGTTCTTGATTCTGCAACTGTATTTAAGGCTCTGAGCGATCCAACAAGAATCAAGATTCTTCATGCTCTGAGCATCACTGAATTGTGCGTATGTGATCTTGCAAAAATGATGGGGATGAGTGTTTCCGCGATTTCTCACCATCTCAGGCTTTTAAGGGCATTGAGGATCGTAAAGTTCAGAAAGGAGGGCAAGGTTGTGTTCTATTCCCTCGATGACGTCCACATCTCCGCACTGATAAAAAGCTGTGTTGAGCACGTTCAGGAGGGAAGTGAGGTTGAAGGTTGAGTGCGAGATCTGTGAAAGAGGGGAAATCGAAGAGGAATTGGAACTGGAGGGATTCTGGGATTCCAATGAAATAAGGCTCATACTGATCTCAGCTCCCTTCTTTTTCCTCGGGCTGTACATCGAGATTTTCACGGCCCAGAAAATTGTTGCTCAGGCTCTTTTTCTCCTGGCCGTGGCAATCTCAGGGAGGGATGTTATCAGGGCTGGATTGAAGGGTCTTTTCCAAAGAAGAATTAATATCAATTTCCTCATAGTTGTTGCTGGAGGAGGTGCATTTCTAATAGGACATGGCGAGGAGGGCACCGCGGTCATAATCCTCTTTGCCATAGCCGAGTATCTTGAGGAATATGCTGAGAGGCGATCCAGGTATTCCATAAAGGAGCTTTTGAAAACCCGCCCGACAGAGGCAACTGTGCTCAGGGACGGAAAAGAGGTGAAGGTTCATGCCCATGATGTGAAGGTGGGCGATGTTGTGGCGGTGAGACCGGGAGAGAAGATTCCGGCCGATGGCATGGTCATCAAGGGTGAGTC
>WAJW01000018.1 GCA_015523685.1 Archaeoglobaceae archaeon | reverse complement strand
GTGTACTGGAAGCCGATTGTTACTGCCATTGTGGTGGTTCTTATAGGGAGGGCTCTCTCAGTTTACCCGCTCGCCAATCTTTCCAATATAAGGTCAGGGCTCAGGATACCTTTTCAGTGGCAGCACGTGATCTTCTGGGGAGGACTTCATGGTACGATTCCGGTTGCTCTGGCTCTCGGTCTGGGAGATATACTTCACCGAGATCTGCTGGCCAGCATGACCTTCGGTGTTGTTCTTTTTTCCCTCGTTGTACAGGGGTTGAGCATGGAATTTTTTATTAAACGATCCTCCCTTGTGCAAAGAGAAGAAAAACAGCTTGAATATGAAGAGCTTATGGGAAGGGCAATTGCTGTAAAAGCGGCAAAGAAGGAACTTGAAAAAATGGTGGAAGAAGGATTGATTGCCCAAGTGATAGCTGAAGAGCTGAATACCCGGTTTGAAAAAGAAACAGAAGTCCTTTCAAAGCAGATTGCTGAGTTGATTGGGGAAGATGGGTTGTTGAGGAAGGAAATGGATATAATTGCCAGAAGAAGAATTCTTCAGGCTGAAAAAAGCGCATTGAACGATGCGATTGTAAAAGGCCTGATATCTGATGAGGTGGCAAGAAAGATAATCGAGGAGATAGATGTGGAGCTGGCAGAGGAGATTTAAGCTTTTCTGTTACCCTTCAGACACAATCTGTGAGAAAGACGGATATGTATTATATACCACCGCAATCCTTATGGTTTTAAGAGAGATATTCAGGAATGACCGCCATAAAGGGGTAAGATGTCCGGAAAAATTCGCTACTGGATAATCGGCACTGTAACCGCTACAGGAATATTTTTGCTGTTCGGTATTGTGACGGATCTCATTCCGAATCCATGGTTTGCCAGAATGGTTGGGAGAACCCCACTCGATTATTTTTTTCTGACTGCAAATTCTGTTCTGATCGGGGCCTACATTGCCGTTCACATTTACAGGAAAAACAGCACGGTTGTTTGTGATACGGCAACCTATTCAGGGGGGATTGCTGGTTTTCTGGCGTATGGCTGTCCTGTATGCAACAAATTGCTGGTATTGTTTTTCGGAACCACAACCCTCCTCACCTATTTTGAGCCGTTGAGGCCCATATTTGGAGTTATCAGTCTCTTTTTGCTTGTTGGAGCTCTGTATTTCAGGCTGAAAAGTTGAATTTTCTCTGGTTATGCATTGTACATTCCTCTTTTTTAACTTCCGGGGTGCACATCCCCTAGCATTAACCCGGCGTATACTTTCATCCTGCAACTCAACCTTATATCCAGTACACGGCAATTTCATGAGGCATGGAGTTCGAGATTCTTCCAGGGATAAAAACAGAACCAAACTCGTTCACAATACTGATAGCAGATGAAAGAATAGCATCAGAGACAATCGAAGACCACCTCAACTCCTTTAACCTCACCTTCCTGTATATCTGTGGAAATTTCTCCAGAGTTCTGAGCAAAATCAGGGACAGATGCATAAATTTTGACATAAGAAGAGCCTTTACTGTTTTTCAGCTTCTAAAAATTCTGGAAGAATCTCACCAAACCTCAATTTTCATGGAGCACGATCCGACGCTTTACGAAGACCATAAGGACCTCATAGATTATGTATCTCTTGCTTTAAAGGATAAGTCTCACAGCTCCACCATACTGCTTTACTCCTCTTCTCTGGATCCATACATAGGTGAGATCTCTCTCAAATCAGATCGTGTAATTCTGATTGAAGGACATCGCAGAGGATATTTCGTGAAGGATATCTTTCTTAATCCTGAAATAAAGCAAAACCAGCTTTTCATTCCATTTCTGCCTGAAAATCAGAAGACTCTGGAGGAATTCTCATGGGAAGGAGCATAGTAATCCATGCGAAATTAAAATCACCATCCATACTCATCAACCAGATTCCCCTGAGCATCATAGAGATAAATCGTATCTCCCGAATTGTCAAGAATGGGTCTTCCCATACCCCAGTAGAGATCTGTTAATGAATCAGTTCCTGAACCAACATGAAGAGTTACTGTTCTTCCGCTTTTGAGAATCAGATCAGGGAATGTGTATTCGTGATTATCTGAATCTGCAACTTTCCAGCCTTTAAGATTGACATCTGATCCACTGTTTTTAATAACAATGTATTCTCCATTCAGATTCTTCCTGTCATCTCCAGGGGGATCGTAAACAACTTTCTCGATGTAAACCTTTGATGCCTGTTGTGTTTTCTCCTCCATACAGCTCCACAAGCCCAGTCTTTGGTTTATCGCCTGATCCTGATAATCAACATACTTGCTCTCTTTCTTGAACTCTCCTTCAACGTAAACCCTTGCATACCCTCTTTTAACAAGCTCTGCGGTAAAATCAGTATTTTGATCAGGGTGGTAAACGTAGGCAAGCAATCTGCCGTAATAACCCCGGAATCCAGCCGTGGAGTCGAATTCTATGTAGGCATAATCCCCCTCAAGTTTTGTTTTTGTGAACTCCTTGGCATTCAGTCCCCACTCTTCAAGGCAGTAGAGGTCTGTAATGCCATCGTATTCATTGGGCTTATTTCTCCCCTCCGTTGTCTCTGGCGAGTCTATTCCCAGCATTCTAACCCTCTCTATCGTTCCGTTTGGTAGCTTTACATCTATCGTATCCCCGTCTATCACATCAACAACGAGAACCTTGTATTTCACTCCATATTCGAGTTTTAATGGAGTCTGTATGGGAGTTGGAGTTTCAAGTGGTGTTTGAGCTGGTGAAGGTGTGGGAACAGGAGTGGTGAGAGTTGGAATGGGTGTTGGAGTTGCCACAGGGGTTGGTGTTTGAGTTGGAATTGGGGTTGAAGAAGGCTGTTGTTCAGCACATCCCACTATGAATAATGTTAAGAAGAACAATACAATGGTGATTACTTTTAAACCCCTCACCCTACACACCAATCAAGGTTCCACCAACATACCATTCATCTCAACAAGACCGAGCTCAACTTTCACCCTCTCAAGGATCAG
>WAJW01000017.1 GCA_015523685.1 Archaeoglobaceae archaeon | reverse complement strand
GATTACGATAAAGAGGCTGATGTACTCTACATCAGTTTTGAAAGACCTCAAAAAGCAACTGATACAGAGGTTAGCGAGGAAAGAGTACTGCTGAGATACAGAGAGGTTAAGAGTTGATTGGCATAACCATTCTGAATGCGAACAGTTTCAAGGTCAAAGTTTAATCTTATTGATTTTAAGCTAAAGCTAAGTAAATGCTGAAATTCTGATTTCATCTCAAGTGGGATGATTTAATCAGGAGGGTGGAAAAGCTTGAAAGGGAGAATAAAGAGCTGAAAAAGGAGATAATTTTAATTAGCCTTTATAAACATTGGAAACGTATATTTCAGGGAAATTAACACTCATATTCATGAAAACTCACAGAAAACATATACGATAACAATGAGGGATTGATCATGGAGCGGGTCATTAACAGATACAGGCACGATCTTCATATTTCGAAATCCGAAGACAGATAGAGAAGATGCAGAGGGGTTTAAGACTGAAAGTGGGGTAGTTAATTGAGTCTGTTGTGTATCTGTCAGAAAAACATCCCGGAGATTGGTTTCCTGATTTGATTGTATGGACATTTCTTCAGTGTTTAGACGTCGTTAAAATCTGTTGATCATCGTCTGCGAAAAACGAATCTACACCGGATATCCTCTGCTCATTCTGCACA
Source organism: Archaeoglobaceae archaeon (assembly GCA_015523685.1). Lineage (GTDB taxonomy): Archaea > Halobacteriota > Archaeoglobi > Archaeoglobales > JdFR-42 > WAJW01. Next base: position 1,787 of record WAJW01000017.1, on the reverse strand, counting down.
TAACTTTTATCAAATCCAATTTGAGGCAGTTCAGATTTATTACTGTATTCTTTCACTCTTTGATCGCGTAGTAACATCTCTTGGGGGAGTGGACAAGGCCTTCAGCCCTGAGTTCCTTGATTATCTTTGACACTTCTTTGCTGTCCAGTCCCGTCTCCTTGGCTATTGCCGAGGGTCTCACAGGCTTTCCTGCCTTTTTCATGGCCTCCAGAACCATGTCTTTTGCATCAGTCATGGTGGATGAATATGCTGTCAATTTATATAATTATTTTGTTCCGGTGCAAAAATTTCTGGAATGTGAAACACCAGTAGTGCCGAAATTGTGATTAATAAAATCGGATTTTCCCTCGTAATATACTTATCTGCAGAACAGATAAAAAATTAAACCATTGAGGGATTGAACGAAACAATCCGAATGTTATCCATTATGCCGGGGGCGGGGTTCGAACCCGCGACCTTCAGATTATGAGTCTGACGCCCCACCCGCTAGGCCACCCCGGCTTTATCCTGCCTTTCCTGAATTCTTATATCTATCTTTCGGTGACATCATTCAATGGCAGATTATCAATCTCAGAGCAACAGCAGGAAAGAAGGACAACCATCAACTTCTAAAAAATAGAATCTCCATTTCTAAAATTTAAGATAAAATTAACAAAATGTACAAAAATTTATATATTTGAAGAGATAAGATAATCTACCACCAAGGGTAGGTGTCAGTAATGAGAGATAAACCAATCAGGATGTTTGATGAGAGAGATGAGGAACTTGTGGAATTACTCACCAAAACTGGATTGAATAGAAATCTTGCCAAGGTGATCGTATACCTTTCAAATGTTGATGAGGCCGTGTCAAGAGAGATAGAGATGGCCGCCAACCTGAGACAGCCCGAAGTTAGCCTTGCAATGAATGAACTCAGGCAGAGAAACTGGATTGAAGAGAGGGAGATAAAGAAAAAGGGCAAGGGCAGACCGCTGAAGAGTTACAAGCTAACGGTTAACATGAGAGACATCGTTAGCGATCTCATCAGACAGAAGAGGGAAGAGCTGGAGCAGATGAAAAAAGATCTTGACAGGCTTGAAGAGCTTGTATCCTGAGTTTTACATGGTCAGGTGTGTTCTGAGAATATACACATATCTGGCCCCGTAGTACAGGAAAAACCCGAAAACTGCAATTTCAAACATTTCTGATGAGAATTTATATTCGAGAATAAGGTTCAGGGTGGAAAAACCCAGGAGTGTAAGAACCATAATAACTCCCAGAAGAAATGGGGAAAGTTCCACGGGCACAAACATACCCTTTCCGAGCATCTCCTTTGTGTATTTTATTGAGATCAAAATGAATGCAATGGAGAATATGAGAGAGAGAGCACCGAGAACAATAGAGAGACCCACAAGTCCGTTCAGAGCGACACCTTCTGATAATTTCTCTGACAACAGCCAGTAAAGTCCGACGAATATCAGATACTCCCGGAAAGTGTGGCTTATCGAGAGGGATGGGCGTGATATGTGGTTGAAAAAATCTCTGAAGAAAAACGAGAGAAATATGATTGCGATGAGGTCTATAAAGGCCATATAAACCCCGTGGATGCTTTCATCCAGGAGGACTTCCATTATGGAGAATATAAAGATGATTATCCCGAATATGCTCATGGAATATGCGGTCAGAATTGGGGAGTAGGACATTACCTCAAGTTCCTCCCTGTTGGATGTCACCAGGATGAGCGCAATGAATCCAAGAAAAATCAGAGATATGGGAGGAATGAGGGATATCACCGTAATCATCAATGA
>WAJW01000016.1 GCA_015523685.1 Archaeoglobaceae archaeon | reverse complement strand
CCTCTCGAAGGATCATGAAAGCTTTCAATTCCCCTTATTTTTATACCATCCATATCCCTTTCTCCGGGAGAATCCACTACCACGCTATCCTCTTTTTTCACCTGATCAACTGCATCATGATCAAAATGGTGGTGGCTCACCAGTATTATGTCTCCTCTGATCTCCGGTTTCTTGATGCCGATACCATGTCCGTTATGCGGGTCAAAAACAACTGTAACGTCATTTTTTATTGAAAAACAGGCATGTCCATGCCATTCAATTTCCATTTCATATCACCTCCATTATCGATTTCATAAAGTACGGGAGATCATCCGGCATTCTGGATGTAACAAGATTGCCATCAACAACAACCCTCTCATCGACATAAAGCCCACCTGCTGAAATCACATCGTCCCTGATCCCCCTGTAACATGTGAGTTTTTTACCTTTCACAACTCCTGCAGATATCAGAACCTGAGGGCCGTGGCATATGGCACCCACGGGCTTCCTGCTGTCAAATATATCCCTGACAATGTTGAGGGCGATGGGATTCAGCCGTACCTTTTCGGGTGCCCTTCCTCCAGGGATTATGATAAGATCGAATTCCATATCGAGAGCCTGTTCAAAGGTTATGTCGGGATTTACCGTGTATCCGTTCTTCCCTCTGATCTCCTCTGATGATTCTGAGGCGATGAGAACCTCTATGGATTCCTCTCTGAGACGGTAATATGGATAAAACAGCTCGATATCCTCGAAATTATCAGCGCTCATAATGAGTGCCTTCATAGTACAAAAGGGATAAAACATTGTATTAAACTCTTTCTCATGGTTGGAAGAAATGAGTTTCGTTACCAGTAACTGATTTATCTGATCAGCACAGATTGAAAATCATGGCATACGATCCATCAGGATTTTTCAGCAGTATGATATGGTGGTTACTGCTGTTCTATCTGATCCTCGGCCCCCAGATTCAGCACAGACAGCTCACGTCTGCAAGGAAGAACCTGATGGCAGATATGGGTAAAAAAAGAAAATCGAATGTAATATCCATGATACATCGACAGGAGAACATTGGCCTTTTTGGCATACCATTCTACAGGTTCATCACTGTTGAGGATTCTGAGCAGGTACTCAGGGCAATCAGAATGACGCCCGATGACCAGCCAATTGACCTTATTTTACACACCCCGGGAGGTCTTGTACTTGCGGCAACACAGATAGCAAGAGCAATAAAGGATCATAAGGCAAAAACCACCGTTATAGTTCCGCATTATGCCATGAGCGGTGGAACCCTTATTGCACTTGCAGCTGATGAAATCATAATGGATCCAAATGCGGTTTTAGGTCCAGTTGACCCACAGCTCGTGAACTATCCTGCTCCGTCAATTCTGAGGGCCGTTGCCAAAAAGGATCCCAAGGACATAGATGACCAGACCCTGATAATGGCAGATATAGCGGAAAAAGCCATTAATCAGGTTAAAGAATTCGTATTGGAGCTTTTAAAAGGTAAACTTGATGAGGAAAGGGCCAGAGAAGTGGCAGATAGCCTTACTCAGGGGAAATGGACACACGACTATCCGATTACGGTTGAGGTCGCAAGGGACCTGGGCCTGAAGGTGTCAACCGATGTGCCTCAGGAGGTTTACGAGCTGATGGAACTTTATCCACAGCCTCTTGCACGGAGGTATCCGGGAGTGGAGTACGTTCCAGCACCACATAAACAGGAAAAGGGTGGCATAGCAGAGCTGTTAAGATGATCAGGCTCTTTCAGTTAACTTTATTTTTTTGATCCTGTGGTTTGCCATAATACAACCCGGATCACCGCTCATATAGTCATTGAAATATGCATAAGATCTGGCCCTGCATCCACCGCATACGTATCTGTATCTGCAATCTCCACATATCTCAAGACTGTCCTTGTCTCTCAGGTCTCTGAGAATGCGGTTCTCCCTCCAGAAATGGAGAAAATCCTCAGAATCACTGAAGTTTTTAATATTCTCGAGCCAGAGGGGGAAGAACACACATGGATTGATATCGCCATTTGCTCTGAGTGCGAGATAGAATCTTCCACATCCACACCCTCCGATGAATTCTCCGAGACTTCTCAACCTTCCGCCGAGTTCAGGATTGTAGAAGTGAGTTGGAATCACTGAACTTTCAGACTCAATTGCGACTCTTGCGTAGTAAGGGGCCGTGGACATGAAATTCACATCCGTCTCCTTCATCTTGTTCCATAACAACCTCAGCAGTCTCTCCCTGTCATGAGGCTCTAAATCAAGGTCAATGTCTCCTCTTCCAGTCGGAATGTAGTTGTATAGCATGAACCATTTCACCCCAAGCTTTTCTGCAAGATTCATCATCTCAGGCACATCTCTTAAATTCATTTTTGTTGCAGTTGTTGAGATGCACACCGTCAGTCCAGCATTCACCGCATTTTTTATTCCATCCAGAACCCGATCATATATTCCTGCAATCCCTCTGAATTTCTCATGGGTCTCTCTCAATCCGTCCAGGCTTATCTGTACATATTCCACTCCGTGAGATTTTAATCTGGAGACCATCTCTTCTGTCAGAAGTGTCCCGTTTGTGGCAACCGCAACATACACCCCATATTCTTTCAGCCTGGATACAAGCTCAAAGAAATCCTTACGGAGCAGGGGCTCTCCTCCTGAAAATGCAACAGACGTTACACCCGCATCTGCGAGAATTTCTATCACACTCAGAGCTTCTTCTGTTGATAGCTCATCATCCCACGGTCTTCCCGCTGTTGAATAGCAGTGCCTGCATTTCAGATTGCAGGCATACGTTACATCCCAGACAATGAGGAAAGGAGATCCGGGAACAAATGGTTTTCTAAGACCAAAATGCACCAGACCCGAGATCACATTTACGAATCCCCTTCTCCATACGGGATCCCTGAGCCTATTTTTCAGATCATCCGCATTTCCTCCGAAAACCTTCAGGCCTGTATCAATAATTTTATTCAGGACAGGATGACCTCCATTATCTTCTGCATAGTCCCTCAGAATTCTTTCGAGCTTGACGCTTCCATTCTCCCTCTCAAGGAGACCTTTAACCCTCTTTCTGACAATCGGATTTCCGACCATGGCACCGAACAGTTCAATCATCTTCCCTGTCATGAACCAGCACCTCAGAAAAATTGATGTACAACATAGGAAAAAAAAATTTCATAGATAAAAATTTCGGTGTGGTGTATGGATGCAGTTGAAAAGATCCTGAAAGCTATAAAAAACCTCCAGATAAAGCCCTCCGAGATGAGCATATACCGGATACTTTACGAAAAAGGAGAGATGACCGTAAGGGAAATTGCCGAGGAGCTTCAGCTTTCCACAAGGATAGTAAGGATCAGGCTTAAAAAACTGGTTAAGGAAGGTTTCGTAAAAAGGCGGATAATAAAAAGAGGATGGATCGGGTACGTATATTTTGCAGAGACGCCTGAAGAGGTTGTGAAAAAAATTAAGGATAAAATGCGTCGGATAATCTCGGGCTCTGAGGAATATGATGGGAAAGATTAGCGATGGATATTAAAACCCAGCATGTCTCTCAAATTCACAGCTGTATTTCATCAGGAATGGCAATGTTTATAACATGAGAGGGATAGGGAAATGAGGTGTTCATATGTGCGAATCCAGGGTTGTGCTGTTGAAAGGAAGTGAAAAAGAGGTCATTATGGAGGATGTAATAAGAATAGATGTGGAAAGAGATAACCTGAAACTCTACGGTCTCCTCGGGGAATATAAGGAAGTGAGAGGGAGGATAAAGCAGATGAACATGAAGGATCACGAGATCGTTGTGGAGGAGGAGATATGATAAGGGTCGGAATAAATGGATACGGGACGATAGGGAAAAGAGTGGCGGAGGCCATCTCTCTCCAGGATGACATGAAAGTTATGGGAGTGACAAAAACCAGACCGGATTTTGAGGCTGAACTGGCCATAAAAAAGGGTTTCAGACTCTTTTCCGCCATTCCGGGGAATGAAGAAAAGTTCAGAGACAGAGGAATCGAGATAGAGGGTAACATTGAAAATCTAATCGATGATGTTGATGTAATTATCGATTGCTCTCCCGGTGGATATGGAGCAGAAAACAGGAGGGTTTATGAAAGGCATGGTGTTAAGGCCATATTTCAGGGCGGGGAAAAGGCTGATGTAGCTCAGACGTCATTCATCTCTCTCTGCAATTATGAAAAAGCAATCGGAAAGGATTACGTGAGGGTTGTCTCCTGCAACACAACCGGGATGGGCAGAATAGCGAATATAATCGATTCTGAGTGGGGAATTGAAAGGATGAGGGTTGTTGTTATAAGGCGGGCTGTTGACCCCAAGGACGATAAGAAAGGGCCAATCAATGCAATAGCCCCCAATCCCGTAAAATTACCATCACATCATGGAGAGGATCTGAAGACAGTAATGCCCCATCTCAATGTGATCACCTCTGCTGTTAAGGTTCCCACAACACTCATGCACGTCCATATGGTGAATTTTAATGTGGGGGAGATGCCTGAAAGGGAAAGCCTGATTGAGAGGCTGAAAAAAGAACCAAGAATAGCGTTGTTCAACTCTGCAAATGGTTTCAAATCCACCGCCTCAATCATTGAGTACGCCAGAGAAATAAGGCAGAGAAACGATCTCTGGGAGAACTGCATATGGGAGGATTCGATAGCAGTTGAGGGTGATGAGATATATCTCTTCCAGGCAATACATCAGGAGGCCATTGTTGTCCCGGAAAACGTTGATGCGATAAGGGCTGTGATGGGATTTGAGGACAAAGAGAAGTCGATATCAAAGACCAACAGGTCTCTGGGATTAACTCAATAATATGGATCTTTCCTCCTTTTCTGAACTTTTCAATTCTGTGCATCCCGGGAAAGGGAAAATAATGCCCTCTTCACAAGGGTTTTTATTATCCTGATTTTATATGAATTCCCTTTTAATGGTTTTGCATCTGATACTGAGGCCTCTGAAACTTCCCCTGCAACCTCTTCAATTTTACTGCCATCCAGGATCTCCTCTCCTGATTTAGCTCTAACAGGCACTGGAGCAACCGAACCGAGGACTATTCTCGGATTTCTACAGATTTCGTTGTCAATCTCTGTTACAATCCCCACACCTGCAATTGAAAAGTCGATGGAGCTTCTGAGTCTGAATTTGATGAATTTCTGTTTAGCATTTTCAGAAATATGAGGGATGATTATATCGGTCAGGATTTCATCAGGGGCGAGGTTTCTGTTAGGAGATCTGAAGAAATCTTCCATTCCCACCACTTTTGTACCATCAGATCCGGCTATTCTCGCTCTTGCGTCGAGGGCTAGAAGTGCAACAGCCATATCAGAAGGATTTACCGCAATGCATCCATTGTAATGACCGAATACTGAATGATATCTGCTGTCTCCTGCCACAGCATAACATTTTCTCCCTCCTTTGAGAATGCATACCATACGCCCTCCGGCATGATGGGGGTACCTGTAATACCAGCAGCGAACATCCTGGCATAAATTCCCTCCGATTGTTCCCATCCTTCTTATCTGTGGAGAGCCGACAGATTCTGAAGCTTCTGAGATTATTCTGTATCCATTCCTTATCAAGGGAGATTTTGCAATTCTGTCGAGAGTGGTGAGTGGACCGATTCTAAGACCCTCATCATCTTCTTTTATGTAATCAAGTCCTCTTACTGTCTTTATGTTTATTATCACCTCAGGATACTCCGGAAATATATCATTTTTAAGAGACGGAATGAGATCTGTACCCCCTGCGATGATTCGAGCTTTTTCCTGATATCTCCCAAGCAATTCCACCGCTTCACCTACTGTTTTTGCATTAAAATATCTGAAAGGTCTCATTTTAATTATCTCCCGGACTATTCATGGTTTCCAGAACTCTATCTGGTGTGGCAGGATACGAGAAAAACCACTTTCCTATCGCATTTGAGATGGCCATCATAACAGCGGGAGGGCCCGGCGCGGTTGATATCTCTCCAACACCCACCGCTCCAAAAACCGGAGTGGGAAAGGGGGTCTCAAGAACAACATTTTTTATTTCGGGGAGATCCTGAAACAGGCGCCATTTGTAATCTATCAGGTTGCAGTTGATAATTCTTCCAGTTTTATTGTCCAGTATCGTCTCTTCAAACACCGCACTGTCAATCCCTGCAGAGCCGAGACACCCATTGAGCTGATTTTCAAGGCTTGGGGGATCGATAATCCTGCCCACATCGGTTGCATTAACGATTCGCTTTAACTCCACCAGACCTGTATCCATATCAACCTCAACCTCAACAAATGTCATCATGAAATTGCATAATGAGTAATCAGGTTCATATCTCCCGTATCCCATAATTGTTCTGGTGGGCCCCATCGCCCTTCTCCAGGTGATATTTCTCTCAGGCTGGTCTCTCACATATAT
>WAJW01000015.1 GCA_015523685.1 Archaeoglobaceae archaeon | reverse complement strand
GATTATTTATGCCTTTACAGAAATACTGGCAGCAATGCAGGATTCTCCTGAGCCACATCAGTTGTATACGGAAGGACTGTCACTCCACCTGATTTGCATTTCAGACTAGCCGGTCTCTCTGCATTGAGATAGACCCAGGATATTTGAGAAAAATTTTTATTGCAGACAGAACAGGAATCTCTGTGGAAGAACTTTACAGAATCTTAACAGATTCGAAGAGCGGTAAAACTCTTGTCCCTGACCCCAGACCCATGTTTACCTCTTTCCTTGGAGATGACGTGATTGAACTCTTCTCTTCTGTGGATGAGGCTATCACCCTTGGCAGTGCTCATTCTGTAACCGGAGACCCATTATTTCTGCCATTTGCAGACTCCACCTTTGATTCATGTCTCTCAATTTTCCTGCTCAACTCATGTGATGAGCAGTTTCTGAAGAAATCCATTAAAGAGATCTTTCGAATTCTAAAACCTGACGGGCTGTTTTGCGGGGTTTTAAAACTAAGAGATGCAAGAAAGGATAGAGAAAAGGCAGGAGAGCTGATTAACAGGTTTTTTGAAAGGGTTGGTATAATGCACTTTCACAGCATTGAAAGGGTTTCATTTCTTCTTACTGAATCGGGATTCTCAGAGGTGTCTGTAGAGATAATCCCGGGAAAGGAGATAGACGAGTTTTCACAGCTCCACAGTGCCATACTCGAGGAATACGTAAAGAAGACCGGAGACAGAGAGCTAAGAAAAATTTATGAGGAATTCAAGGAGATGCTACCAAGATATGGTGAATACAGGACAACCCTGTCGATTATAAAAGCTTTAAAAGGAGCAAAAAGTTAAAATACAAGTGATAGATTGTAGGAGAGAGGTGCGGTCATGTTCTGGCAGGGAAGATCAAGGAGAAAGTATACAGGGAAGATGTACAGAAGGTTCAGGAAAAAGAGAAAGTATGAGCTTGGAAGGGAGCCTGCAGAGACCCACATAGGAGAGGACAGGAGAAAAAATATAAGGGTAAGAGGTGGAGGCAGGAAGGTAAGATTGCTCAGGGCAGGATCAGTCAACGTCTACATTCCTGAAGAAGGGATTGTCAGAAGAGCTAAAATTGAATCGGTGATTGAGAACCCGGCAAATATGCATTTTGCCAGGAGAAATATAATAACAAAGGGAGCCCTTCTTCACACAGATATCGGAATTGTCAGAGTGACCAGCAGACCTGGTCAGGATGGCGTTGTCAACGGTATCCTCGTAGAAGGGCAAAAATCCTGAAATGGATTTATCTTATCTCCAACTAATCTGATCCAGATGGATCTTAAAACTATTCTAAAGGAATATATGGCCAGTATACCTGAAATAAAGAGCTACTGTGATCGATGCCTGAAAGCGGAAAGATATGACGGAAATGTTGTGTTGATGATTGTCGATGCATCTTTCATGTCCATAGGTGTTAATTACTTTACTGTCGTTGTTCCTGCAGTTCTTGAGTTCAGGAAGAGATTTGTCGCAACAAAAAAGATCTCAGGTTTGAGAGATCTGGCCACATACAGCATGGATGAACTCAGGAAGGTGTGGAAAAACAGGAGAAGCTGGGATGTGGCACGAGAGATCTCAAAGAGGCTGACGGAGATTAAAAAGGAGGGTGAGAGTGACAGAGAGGTTTTCATAAGATGGGCGGAAGAGAGTTCTCTCGTTAACTGGGAGAGGGACATCATTGGCTCTATCAGAGGTGTTGGAATAAACACCTACCAGTATCTCAGGATGATGGGGGGTGTGGATACAGTAATGCCCGACAGGATTGTAAGGGATGTGTTTTCAGGGATATTTGATAAAGCTGGCATTGAAAATCCATCATCAGATATAGAATTCATCGAGTTGGTGGAAAAGATCGCAAGGGAAACGGGCTACAGAGCGGTTGAACTCTGCTGGATGACATGGCTCATACAGTATGAAGGAAATTTAAGAAGAATTGAAAAATACAGGGAGGTTATGAATAAAATATAAAGTCTATTTCTGGCCTTTCAGCTGTTCATAGAATTCGGAAAATAGCTCTGGAAGTGGATGTGGTTTCTCGGGAAGCATTCCTGTTTCCTCATACAGGAATGTTGCGAGGATTGAATTCGCTGTTGCGACAGCAGGAAATATCCATTTTGCATTTTCTATAGCCCCGTAGAGGATGAAGTCATTCCAGAGCAGTGCGGTAATCGCATGGGCAGAACTGTCAACAGCTGCAAATCCGATCTTACCCCACTGATCTCTGGGATACTTCCACATATCAGTGCCATTGGAAGGTGCACATCCCACCGGATATCCGAATTCCTCCTTGATCTTCCTGCATGCGAGAATTGAAAGAGCAATTGCTGGAGTATTGAGCACTGATGTGTCTATCAGTATATTTTCAAATCCCGCTTTCTCGAGTGATGGCAGGAGGAGTTCGTTCAGGAGTTTTATCCGCCCTTCCACCGTTGGATCATTCATGTTAAACGCCACAGTAAGCCCGTGTTTCAACCCTATCTCCTTGAGCTCCGAAATCTCCCTCTCCAGATCCTCGCTCCATGGGGACAGTGAGTTATACACAACTCTATCCTCCAGCCCCACCTCCTTCACATACCTCGCAGCCTCAATTTTCGGTGGGATCTTCCAGGCATCGATCATGAACGGCATATCAGTCACTTCAGCGATGAAATCAATGTAATTTCTGAACTCATTTCCTGAAAGGGCCACTATATCAAGCATAGATGGTAGACCGGTCTCATCACTCAGGCTCTCCTGCATGTTGATAAGTTCCTCTGCCCTTTTCCTGTCAAACCTCCCTTCTTTCCTTTTTTCAACAATTTTATGACCGGTGTAGAACATCGTTCCCACGAGAACAACCGGATTTTCTCCACTGCCACCTATCTTCACACCCGATATATCAACGATCTTTTGCGGTTTTTCAAGTTTGAACATCATTCCTCCACTCCCTTTTCCCTCAATTTAAGAATCTCCTCGTGATGCGGATACCTTTTCCGCTCCATGTGGGGGAAAAACATGGCCTTTGTGAATTCTTTCTCAAAATCAGGATGAACTGCCAGCTTGATGTGTTCAACCCGCCTTGCTATCTCATTTGCTTCATTTCGTTTTTCCCTGCTGATCAAGGCAATTCTCGCCCCTACACCTGCTGCGTTCCCAACAGACTCTATCCTATTAAGAGGCACATCAGGGACAAGTCCTATCGTCAGTGCAGAGACCTTGTCAATGTAGTTCCCGAATGCTCCCGCAACTATAACCCTGTCCACTTTTTCCAGCCCCATCTCCTTCATGAGTATCTGAGATCCCGCTGACATGGCCCCTTTTGCGAGCTGTATTTCACGGATATCTTTCTGGGTCATAACAATGTCGTGACCGATTGATGTCTCATCAGCCCAGGCTATGACGTATTCAGGAGTACCATCCACCTCTCTAACCCTGGGGGTATCGAGATCAAGATTGAACCTCCCGTTTTTGCTAACAATTCCCGTTCTGTAAAGTTCTGCAGCAGCATCAATAATTCCTGAACCACAGATCCCTCTGGGTGGTGCATCACCTATGGTTTTATATTCGGGTTCGAGGGTTTCGCTATCAATTCTGATTCTTTCAATTGCTCCGGTTGCAGCTCTCATTCCGTACTTGATGTGCGCACCTTCAAGAGCAGGGCCCGCAGCCGCAGAACAGGACATCAGCCTATCTTTGTTACCGAGAACTATCTCTCCATTGGTTCCTATGTCAATAACAAGCCACATCTCTTCCTGAAGGTATGGCTCGGTTGAAATCAAAACCGCCACGTTATCCGCACCGACCCATCCTGCTTCTATCGGGAGAACGTGAACGTATCCACCTTCAGTTATGTTCAATCCAAGATCCCTTGCCTTCACATCATGTGATCTGTGGAGGGCAGGAACATAAGGAGCCATGGCAATATGCTCTGGATTTATTTTCAGGAAGATGTGGTGCATTCCCGTATTTCCCACTATGGTCATATCACTTACCTGGTCTGTCTTTATCCCCGCCTGATCACATGTATTCTGAAGAATTTTGTTGAGGCCATCGATTATCTTACTGCTTAGCTTTTCAAGCCCATCCGGATTCTGCATTGCAAACGTTATTCTCGACATCACATCTTCGCCGTAAGTCACCTGGGGATTCATCATTGAATCAACCGCAATGATCTCTCCGGTTCTTAGATCAGTTAGATACCCCACAACGGTTGTCGTACCTATATCCACGGCAAGACCATAACTCTCTTCAACCTTATATCCCGGCTCAACATCTATAATCTCGCGATCATTCCAGATTGAGACGGTCACTTTCCAGTCAGAGTTTCTCAGAACATCGGGCATTTTCCTCAGAACTTCGAAATCAATATCAACCCCTTCAATCCCGTAGTCCTCCTTGAGGGCCTTCAGGATTCTCTCAAGATCACCAAGATCATCCTTGAGATGAGGTCTGGATAACTCAAGGTAGTATTTTTTAACAGCTGGGTCTATCGATACCGATAGCTCAACACCCTCCTTCAGAATTATCTGCTCTCCTCCTCTGCTCTCTTCCGGAACGTATACAACAACATCTCCGAAGAACTGCGTGACACATGCGAGCCTGTAATTTTTCCCCGCTTTTTTCTTATCAAGAAGCCTCTGCTCATCCTCCGTGACCGGGGAGAGGTTCTCCATTCCCTGCTCTATTATCACCTGGCATTTTCCACAGGTGAGTTTTCCCCCGCATATGGACTCTATATCCACCCCGACATCTCTTGCAGCATCAAGAATGGTTGTTCCAGGTGGAAACTCACCCCTTTTCCCTTCGGGCTGGAAGATTATCCTGTGCCTCTTTTCTCCTCTATCGGTAGCTGAACTGGCCATCAGACCTCACTCCCGGAGGGATTACTCGGATTTATCCCCCATTATTTCCCTCTTCAATCCCTTAACGAGATTTATCGCCTCTCTTACGGCGTTAGTTGCATCGGGAGCCCATCCGTCTGCACCCCATTTCTCCGCTGCATCCTTTGAAACGGGGGCTCCACCGATCAGAATTTTTGCATTGGGATTTTTCTCCCTTATCATCTCAATAACCTTGGGCATACCGAGCATTGTGGAAGTCATCATGGCGGAAAGGGCAACTATATCCGCCTTTGTATTCAGCGATTCCTCCACAAACTTTTCGAGAGGTACATCCTTCCCGAGATCAACCACCTCGAATCCGGCAACCTCAAACATCATCTTCACGAGATTCTTGCCTATATCGTGGACATCTCCCTCAACAACTCCAAGGACAACCTGCCCTGAAACCTTTATATCCTCTGCCTTGACATGGGGTTTGAGAATATCAAGCCCCGCATATAAGGCGTCGGCACTCATGAGCAATTCCGGTACGAAGTATTCACCTTTCTCGTAAAGGTTTCCAACTTCTTCCATCCCTGAAACAAGCCCGTTCATGATGGCGTCGAGGGCGTCCATTCCCACCTCGAGAGCCTCATTGGCAGCCTCCTTAACCATGTCCTCATCAAACTCGATCACTCCTTTCTTCAATCTTTCAAGGATTTCTTTCCTTTTTTCTTCAGATACCATGAATTCCACCCCCTTTTAGAGTTTACCCAGTTCTCTTACCGAGTTAACCAGTGCCTTCATGTTTTCGGCTGGAACTGCAGGCCATATATCACATCCCGGCCAGACACTGTTAACTCCTCCTTCAATCGCATTTTTAACGGCCTGCCTTATATCATCCGGGGTTCCCTGCACAAGAGTGCCAAATGGATCTATATTACCAAAGATGAGAGCTTCATCCCCGAGTTTTTCTCTTGTTTTTGCGACATCATTTTTCTGCTCAACACTTATTGCATTCGCTCCACACTCCCACATAAGCTCCACTATTGCATTTGTGTCCCCACATATGTGAAGGACATTTGGCTCCGGCAATTTCGAAAAAAGTTCCTTCAGGTACGGCTGTATCAGGTTTCTGAACATCCGCGGGCTGAGAACATCTGTCGGTGCACCCATCTCCCTGACCGTCAGATAGTCGATCCCCGCAGAGCTGTATATCTTTCCAAGCTCAGACAGAAAATCCACAAATGTGCTGAGAATTTCCCCCACCATATCGGGTTTTTTGAAAGATGATTTCAGCAGATATTCCAGATCCATGACCTGTCCTGCAAGAGTATAGGGCCCGAGAATGTACGTTGCAACTGGAACTTCATCACCAACCTTCTCTTTCATCAGTTCGATGGCCTTCAGCACCACAGGCACCCTTCCCGACTCCTCAATTTTCTCAGGTATTCTGATATCCTCCGGTTTTTCAACCGATTTTTTCTTTACAGTTGGGTATACTATGTCTTTCTTCCCCTTGTGTGTATAAAAGTTCATTTCTGCTCCCAGAACCTCAGCCTCGACACCCAGATCAAAGGGTGCAACCGCACATTCAAATCCGTACAGCTCGTAGGATGTGCATGCCGCATTCGCCATCTTTTCAGGGTCAAGATGTATTTCATAGAAAGCATAGTCATACCTGCTCAGCCCTTCCACCGTAACGTTGCCCATACCGCTGAAACAGGCCAGTCTGTCAGGCTTTTCGCCTGCAAAAATCTTCTTTATCCTCTCTTTTGAAGTTAGTTCCTCCATGTTCATCCCCTCTTCGCTTCAGATTAAGGTTATTTAATCTTTTCGAACCTCCTGGATGATTATAAATGTAAATAAACAATTATATAAATGTAAATTTCGGTAGACTTGCACCGGTATGGACCTTTTTCTGTTATGACCATCCTATCAACTGTTTACTGAGATCCCACAACAAGGGCTACAATTCATGATTTCCTGCCGAACAGTCCTGAATAGGTTGATATCCGCTCCTGAAATCCTCACCCGGGCATGAGTGAGACTGAAATACTTTAAACCCCCACAATCAAAGATTTTAATCGATAGGCTTATAACTTTGTTTACACATCAGACTAAATGCCGGGGTTGCAGAGCGGCCACTGCGGCAGGCTCGAGACCTGTTGTTCCGCGAGGAACGCGTGGGTTCAAATCCCACCCCCGGCGCATCAATAATATAAAATATTTAAG
>WAJW01000014.1 GCA_015523685.1 Archaeoglobaceae archaeon | reverse complement strand
TGATTGACCTGAAGTGGAAGGTGCACACCACCTCGCCCAGCATGCTGATACCTTCTCCGGGATAACATCAGACAGGGACAGCCATATTGCCTCTATGATTGCTGAAGAGGTATCCACAGTACTTGCAACCGATGGGTAAGGATATTCAGGGTTAACAACTGATCCCCGGGGTGCCCTGACTTGAACGCGATTCATGATTCCCTGATTTATGGATGGACCCGGATTGATGATAAAGCAGAAACCTGCAAGACTCGAAGCATATGTATTGACGTACGGGCTGTTTATGAATGCCCTTACCTGCCCGTCACTATCCCCGAAGTCGAAGGTTATTCTGTTCTCTGAAACAATTGTTTTAACCGCAATCTTAACTTCAGATCTGCCACTCATCTTATGCTCCGGTGTGTTCCTTATATCTATGATCCTTTCGGCGGAAAACTCGCCAGACGGGATTTCTCCAATTTTCAGCCCGGCATATCTTTCGGAATTCTTTATAATGTAATCCATTCCTCTCTGTAATCTCTTCTCCCCGTATCTATCAAGCAATCCAAAAAGCCTCCTCTCACCTATTTTTACAGCACCCACCTGACAGTTCAGGTCATACCTCACAACCTTTTCAAGCTTGACATTGGATAAGATGAAATCCCATACCTCTCTGTTCAATCTCCCCTCTCTGAACAATTTTGCGGGAGTTATCCTTATCCCTTCCTCCCAGATCGTGGAGGCATCGGGGTTATAGGCAACAACACCCGACCCACCGATGTCAGCATGGTGACCTTTCGACACAACCCAGAACTTCAATTTTTTCCTGAAAAATACGGGTTTCATAATCGTGATGTCAGGCTGATGGTTGTTACCGTAGAACGGGTCTCCCAGAATAAATATATCGTTCTCATATATTTCATCACGATATAAATCAAGAATCGCTCTGACAGCAAAATAAGGCGTACCTGCCAGAACAGGAATGTAGGGGATCTGAAGGACTATATCACCGGTGGAACTGTGAATGGATGTTGAAAGGTCCCTGGCCTCCTGAAATATACGGGAGATCGATGTTCTCACCATATTCTGGCCCATTTCCCGTGCGATATTGTATAACCGACTCTCCAGAAGAGATCTGAAAATTTCATGACTTTTAATTATAGGACAACCCCCCGAGATATTCAAGCACAGAATCAACCGCTTCTCTTTTGTTAAATATAAGGTAGTTGTGGTATTCATCCACCACAGCCTGATACCGGGAGGATAGAAAGATAGTGGTGTAGGGGTGTTCTATCAGAGAAGGTCCAAATATCCTGTTTCCCCCTTCGAGCATACGGGAATCAAAAACGAGTACATCTTCATAATCACCTTTCTCCGGTATGAAGATCTCCCTCTGACATTTGATGGCCTTTACGGGATTTTCCGTGCCAACTGAAAACTTGGATTCTTTAAAAACAGGTTTTTCAATAATTCCCCTTGCCCTGACCCTGAGATTGACAATCTCTATATCTGAGTCCTCGAGAGAGAAACCGAATACATCCCTGTGTTTTTCATGAAACGTCCGTATTATTTCTTCCAGCCTGTCTTCAGTCAAATTCCCATCCCGAAGATCCACCGCAAGTTTTCCAAGCTGACCCGGATAGCGAACATCCACAAAGTACCGGAATTCAATATCACAGGGAGAGAAACCTTCCTTCCTGAGGATTGTCAAACCCTCACCGGTCATATGCCAGAGATAAAAGTTCAGCCTTCCGGCCATTCTTCTGAGATTATCACCATCGCCTGCAGAAATTGTGGAGAACACGGACTTGACAAACTCATGCTCCACATCCGACATCAGCATTCCTTTCGCACTGAACACGGAAGATTGATTCGGAATTATCACGAGAGGTATCTCCAGCTCCTCCGCAATGTATGAGGCATGAATCGGACCGGCACCTCCTGAAACCACAAGGGCGAAATCAGATGGATCATTACCTCTTTCCAGAGATTCCATTCTTATGGTGTCGGCCATGCAGGAATTTATCACCTCAAATATTCCATGAGAAGCTTCAATCTCATCGATTCCGAGAGGTTCACCTATCTTTTCCCTGATTATCCTTGTGGCCGGTTCGGTATTAAGCCTGTAGTCTCCTCCGTAGAAGAATTCCGGATTGATGTATCCAAGGAGGAGGTTGGCATCGGTTACTGTTGGTTCCTCTCCCCCTCTACCATAGCATACCGGGCCGGGATTGGAACCTGCAGAACGGGGTCCAACCCTCAGGGAGTTTTCCTCATCGATCCAGGCTATGCTTCCCCCACCAGCACCGATGGAGACGATGTCCACTGAAGGAATCCTGACGTAGAAATCCATGATTTCCTTAACCGGAGAAAGAAACGGACTTCCCCTGTAAAGAAAACTGACATCAAAACTCGTACCACCCATATCTGCGAAGATCAGTCTTGAAATTCCGTATATTTTATAGATATAGCCTGTCGCCATAACCCCGGCGGAGGGCCCTGACTGAATTGTACGAATCGGTGACTCCATGACATTGGAGGGATCAGATAAGCTCCCGTCCGCCTGAACAACAAGAAACTTACCATTGAAATCATTTCTCTCCAGTTTTTCAGCAAGAGCCTTGAG
>WAJW01000013.1 GCA_015523685.1 Archaeoglobaceae archaeon | reverse complement strand
ATAATGGGTCTCCGGTTACAGAATGAGCACTGCCAAGGGTGATAGCCTCATCCACAGAAGAGAAGAGTTCAATCACGTCATCTCCAAGGAAAGAGGTAAACATGGGTCTGGGGTCAAGGACAAGAGTTTTACCGCTCTTCGAATCTGTTAAGATTCTGTAAAGTTCTTCCACAGAGATTCCTGTTCTGTCTGCAATAAAAATCTTTCTCAAATATCCTGGGTCTATCTCAATGCAGAGAGACCGGCCAGTCTGAAATGCAAATCAGGTGGAGTGACAGTCTTTCCGTATACAACTGATGTGGCTCAGGAGAATCCTGCATTGCTGCCAGTATTTCTGTAAAGGCATAAATAATCCGTCAATTACCGCAGATAAATTTTATATAATAATGACATTCATATATTCAGTTGGAGGATTCCAGATGGAAGGAAGTTTTGAAGAGAAAATGGAAATGATGAAGGACATGTCCAAAGAGGAAATGATGAAGAGACTTGAAGAGTTGAAGGGAATATGCAAAAATTACTGTGGAGAGTGCCCGAGCTACACCGGGACAGGTGAAACCGAGCTTGTTTTCTGTGCAACAGGCTCCAGCTCGATTATAAAAGAGGAAAAGGGGTGTTTATGTCCCAACTGTCCCGTAACAGAGATGATGTCGCTGAGATGGGAATATTACTGTACTAGGGGTAGTGGTAGAGAACAGGCAGGTATGGAATGATACCCTTTTAGTGGAAAAAGCGACATACCTTATTTAAATTACAGAGCAAGCATTTTTTTTCTGTTTCCGTGGAATTCAGGGTTCTTTTCTATCAGAATTTCCCTGATCCTTCTTATTTTTTTCAGCACCTTGCTGTAATCTCCTGATTTAAAAGTACCCATCTCAAGAATTTTCATATCGGGAATCTTTCTCACCGCCCAGAATAGATTGCATCGGGGGAATCTTTCCGAGAGGGTCATGCAGTAACCGAGAACCTGAAGTATACTGCCTTTTCCGGCCATGTGTGAGGTTTTATCCTCTATCACGATCATCGCTCCTGGCATTATAATTAGCTCATCCATGTATCCGTACAGAAACTTTCCTGCCGTGAAAACCTCTCTTGCTCTCATCGAAATGCCGTCGCGGATGGATATTTCAAAGGCATCATTCAGGGTCATTGTTCTTTCTGGAATAAGGTCTCTGTTCACCTTTTCATGCTCGCGAATTCCTTCAGTCATCCTCTTTGAAATAACCTTTATCCCCATGGCTTCCCTGAGATACAGCTGTACTTCACAGAATGCCATTATGCTGAGGAAGGACACAGGAAATTTATTACGCATGGACTCACGTGGACTTAAGGGAATTTCAAAAATAGCTACGGAGTGAAAGTATTTCTTTTACTGTTCGAATCCCCAGAGAGTTAGAATTTCTTTCAGGCCTGTTTCAAAGTCATCTCTCGAGCCACTGTATCTTATCTTACCCAGTTCAAGCACGTAAATATAATCAGAGACCTCAAGGGCCTTTCTTATATTCTGCTCCACAAGAAGTATTGTTTTGCCCTCCCGGGTTATCGAATCAATTATGGAGTATATTTCCTCACTCAGCAGGGGAGACAGTCCCGCTGTTGGCTCATCAATCAAAAAAACTTCCGGATCTGTCAGGAGATTCATGCTGAACTGAAGAAGCTTCTGCTGACCACCACTCAGAAAACCCGCCTTGACATCTTTTTTCTCTTTCAGTACTGGAAATCGCTCGTAAATTGAATTGATCCTCTCCTGAACCTCCTGTCTGTTCTTCCTGTATATCCACAGTCCTGACCTTAGATTTTCCTCCACTGTGAGACGGTGAAATATCCCATGTTCTTGGGAGATGTATGCTATGCCCCTTTCTATCATGGTGTGGGGTTCCATTCCGGTTATATCTTCACCCCTGAAGATAACCCTGCCATCAAAGGGTTTCAGATAACCATAGATGGTTTTGAGCAGGGTTGATTTTCCGCTTCCGTTTGGTCCAAGGACCGTTGTGACAAGCCCCTTTTTTGCTTCAAGATCTATACCAGAGAGAACGTTGATGTCCGTGTAATATCCTGAATGAAGGTTTTCCACCCTGAGCATCGCATCACACCCCGAGATAGACCCTTATTATCTCCCTGTCACGCCTGATTTCATCAGGATCACCTTCTGCGATTTTCTTCCCTTCGTTCATCACGATCATCCTGTCGCACAGACCAAATATCGTGTGGATATCATGGCTCACTATGAGAAATGTTCTTCCCTCCTTCCTGAGTTCTTCTATGACCTGAATGATCCTGGAAACTATGGAATGATGCACTCCTGCGAATGGTTCGTCCATGAGGAGAAATACGGGCTCCATTACCATCGTCCTTGCAATTTCGAGAAGTTTCTGCTGGCCCCCTGAAAGATTCTGAGCAAGCTCATTTCTCAGGTGATAAAGTCCAACAAATTTTAACCATTTGATGGCTCTTTTCTGCCTTTCCGATCTGTCTATATCCACAACTGGAACCATTGTGTTCTCCATTACGGTTAGATTCCTGAAAAGCCGGGTTATCTGGAAAGTTCTCCCCATTCCCAGAAGAGCGGTCTCATGGGTTTTTGCCCTCGAAATGGATTTGCCCCTGAAGATGATCTCACCTTCGTCATGATCTATGAGGCGGTTTATCAGGTTGAGGGTGGTTGTCTTTCCGGAGCCATTGGGTCCAATGATCCCCACAATTTCTCCCTCGTCAACGGTAAGGCTGACGTGATCCACTGCAACAACACCCTCAAATTTCTTCACAAGGTCCTTCACCTCAAGAATTGAGCTCAGTGTCTTTCCCCCCTGTAAATCAGCTTTCTTATAAAGCCATAAATGCCCTCTGGAAATATTCTGAGGATAATTATCAGTACTATGCCGAACAGAATAAGCCTGTACTCCTCTATGAATCTCAGGTACTCTCCCAGAAGCATTATAACGTACGCCCCGATTGCCGGGCCTATTATTGTACCCCCACCTCCTATTCCCCACATCAGTATAAGTCTGAGGAGATGGTCAACAAAGAATATGCTTGCCCCGACACCGCCGATGTATGTGGTGTACAGTCCTCCTGCAATTCCCGCAAAGAATGAGCCTATTACATTGGCCATCACCTTGTATTTCACCACATCCACACCCAGAACTTTCGCGCCCTCTTCCGTATCTTTCAGGGCTCTCATTCTAAGCCCTATCTCAGACCTTCCGATCATCTGAAGGATGACTATTGTTGCAACAAGGAATGCAAGACTGACATAGAAAATAATAATCTTGCTGGATGCAAGTTCTGGAACTCCATGAATCCCCAGTTCTCCTCCCGTATACTGTGCGAAATGCCTTGCCAGGGCATAGGAAAGGATGAGGATTGAGAACGTTACAAGGGTCAGCAGGAGATATCTGAATCTAAGGCATAAAATACCTATACCGAGGCCCAGAACCGCTCCAACAGCACCGGCGACAAATATTGATGCAAAGGGATGAAGGCCGGCATACATTATCGACCATGCTGAGAAGAAAGCACCCCAGCCCCATATAGCGGTGTGTCCGGCGGTCAGCTGACCCGTGTAGCCCACAATTATGTCCATGCTTGCAGCAAGAATTGCAAAAATATGAATGAGGATGAAAACTCTCAGAATGTATGAGTCACCCGTTACTGCCGGATACAACGCATAGATCGCAAGCACTATTATTCCCAAAACGAAACCAGGAGATAAGGCCTTTTCACTCATATGATCCTCTCTTTCTCTCCAAAGAGCCCTCTCGGTCTGACGATCATTACAAGTATGACGGCAACTGTCATGCTCACGAATCTGAACCATCCTCCAAAATAGCTTGCCCCAAATGAATCCGCAAATCCAAGGATAAATCCGGCAGGGATTACACCCCATATACTCCCCAGGCCAGCAAGAATTGACACGGTAATTGCTGTAACATTCATCTGAGATACCAGGACTGGAGAAAGGAAGAGGGTTGAGGAAATGTTGATCCCGCCAAAGGCGGTTATGACTGATGAAAGAAAAACACTCAGGAGATGCATCCTCCTGCCGTTAATTCCAAGGGATGATGCTATGTGCTCATTATCTATGGTCGCCCTTATGCCCAGCCCGATCCATGTTTTTGATATCAAGATCCAGAGGATGCCTATTGCTATGAGGCTTGAGATTGCAACGTAAATTTTCTGATAGCTCACCTCAACTCCTGCAATTTTTAAAACACCGGGAAAAAATGTTGGAAATGGAAGACCCCATGGCCCATAGAGCACGTTGAGCAATCTCTCGAGCATCAGCAGGAAGGCCAGGGTAATTATGATCACGGTTAGATGCTGATCTCTTATGGGAAGCAGGGCATAGCGATAAAATAAGGTCATTACGGCTCCCACACCTATAACCCCGAGGATAGCAGAAGGAATCAGGGGTAACCCTATGCTGGATAGGAAAGTGTATGTCAGATATCCACCCAGCATCAGTAAAGCGCCGTGGGCAAAATTAAAAACTCCCGTACTTGCATAAAAAAAAGAGAGGCCAATTGTGGCTACTGCGAACACTGCACCAAGGAACACTCCATCGACTATCAGTGACAGGTCCATTGGATCATTCCCCGTGCGGTTACGATCTTGGCACAGTTACCCAGGGAGCAGGTTTCCAGTCATCTGGATTTCCGATTGGTTTAGGCCATACAACAACGATCTTTGGCTTTCCGTTTACCTCCTGCCACTGACCCACAAGACCTCCCAGAGGTGATTCTGTCTTGTACGGTGGGCCAAGCCATGCCATCTGGTCATGGTTTTTCGGACTGAACTTCACCTTTCCTCTCAGCACATCGAACTCATTCTGTTCCATGACCTTTACGAGAGCATCCGCATCGGTGGTTCCCGCTTTCTCTATCGCCTGGAATATAACCTGAAGTGCCTCATAGGTGTCTGCAGCACCGTTGAGTCCCTCAACACCATACTTCTGAGTGTATCTCTCAGCCCATGGTACAACCTGATCCGTCACGGGATATTTGATAACCGGTGAGGCAAATCCTGTGGTTTCATATTCACATCTGCCCTCTGTTTTCTCCCATGCTTCCGGACTTGCGATCGGGTTGTTCACACCTATTAGGAAAGCATTTATTTTCTGCTCAGCATACGTCCTTGTAACGAGATAACCATTGTCCGAGGAGAACACGGGGAAGATCACATCGGCACCCCACTCTTCCATCTGCTTCATTTCAGGAATCTCTGTCACACCAAGCGGGACAAGCCACGTTTTAACCTCAAATCCGTGGGCCTCAAGATTCTTTGTTTCAATTGCAGTAAGACCTCTTGCCCAGAGAACATCCTCTGTCAGGAATGCGATCTTCTTGACCCCATACTTCGGCGCAAGATAGTCCATTATGAAGCTCGTCAGTGGCTTCCCGAGGAAAGTTGCATTCGTTGTGGATCTGAAGACGTACTTGTATTTATCATAATCCTGCTCCACAAGCTGTGAAAGCTTCGGTGTCTGGGCTGTTCCAACCACAAGCGGTATTTTGTGTTCCGCTGCGACATCCGCGACAACCATCGAAACCTCACTCCTGAATATACCTGCGAGAGCGACAACACCATCCTGTAAAATTGCCTTTTCAGCCACGCTCTTTCCTACTTCTGGTTTATCCTCACTGTCATAGACTATGATCTTCACAGGTCTTCCAAGAAGCCCTCCTTTTGCGTTTATGTCCTCTTCAGCCATTTTTGCAGCGTTTGCCATTGCCTTACCTGCTCTTGCCGGTGCACCCGTCAGGGGCACTATAACTCCTATTTTGATCGGTTCTTTAGTTTCCTTTTTCTTCTCAGCACATCCAATTGTAAATGCAGAGAGAGATAGCATTGCTACAACGAGAATGACTGCAATCGTCCATTTATATCCTTTTAATCCCCCTTTCATATTCCCACAAACCTCCGAACAGCTTTATCAAAACCTATAGCTCTTTTTTGAAATTGTCATTAATTTTAGGGCTAAACCAGCTATAAATAATTTTTGAAAACCTTCCAGCCTGATAAGGAATATCATATGACATAATATTATATTGTGGCAAATAAAATTGATCGGGTGTGGATGGATTACCTGCAGGATATTAACGGCTTTTAAACTCTTTGTACCTCTCCGTATCTGCTGAATGAGGTAAAATCAGTTACCGAAAGGAAGATAAGTCATACAATGCTCCACCGCTTTTTCGACAATGGGTTTCAGAAAGACCACAGTTTTCTGCTTTTTACACCAGGGAAAGGGTGAGTCATCAAACATGGAGATTTTTCAACCAATGGCGGGGTTCAAAGCTCCATTCTGAATTTTTGCTCTAATTCCACTTCCCGGGAGCTTTAAATGCCCCACAGCTCAGATTTTATCTTTCCATATTTTGTTTCAAACCTCCCTTCACTTATGAAGCCAGATGCATGTAAAAACTCTGTTCACTCGATCCAATCTGGCCTTTTAAAAAATATCAGATTGGAAATAATGATGAGCGGGATTTTTCTGAAATTTAAGGGCGTTTGCCGTTCTGATATATTTTTTAAATTCTTTCATCATAATTTGCATTTTTGCTGAATCATCGGATTTGAGCAAATCCCTGAACATGCTTTCTGAATGAATATGGTGGGAAAATGATGAAGAGAAAGAAAAGCAAATGTTAAATTCTCCGAGATTTGAGATAGCGGGGGTGATATGATGGAAGTTGAGGATATAAAGACCATTTTTATAGCAGGTGCAGGTGCCATGGGTTCTGGAATTGCCCAGGTGGCTGCACAGGCCGGATACAGGGTTTATCTCAGAGATCTGAATGATGAGCTAGTGAATAAGGGATTGAAGAACATAGAGAGGTTCCTTGACAGAGGTATAGAGAGAGGCAAGGTTACCGAGGAGATGAAAGAAAAGGTTCTCTCCAATATTACGGGGACCACATCAATGGAGGAGGCAAAAGAGGCTGATTTTGTGATCGAGGCTGTGGTTGAGAATATGGATATCAAAAAGCAGGTTTTCAAGGAGTTTGATGAATACTGCCCCGAAGACACAATACTCGCGTCGAACACGTCCTCTCTCAGCATTACAGAAATGGCATCTGTGACTGACAGGCCGGATAAGGTGGTAGGGATGCACTTTTTCAATCCTCCTCAGTTAATGAAGCTTGTTGAGGTTGTCAGGGGCAGTGCCACTTCAGATGAAACGGTAAGAACAACCCTCGAGCTTGCAAAAAGTTTTGGCAAGGAACCCATTGAGGTTATTGAATCTCCCGGATTTGTTGTAAACAGGTTGCTCGTTCCATTTCTCAATGAGGCATTTTACCTGCTGTACGAGGGAGTTGCGAAACCGGAGGATATTGATAAGGCCGTAAAGCTCGGCCTGAATCACCCGATGGGTCCATTTGAACTGGCCGATTTCACAGGGCTTGATATACTCTATGCGGTCTGTGAGGTCTTCTACAATGAATTCAACGACCCCAAGTACAGACCCTGCCCCCTCCTCAAAAAGTATATAAGGGCAGGATGGCTTGGAAGAAAAACTGGAAGAGGCGTTTACGATTATTCGAAAAAGTAGGAGGTTGAACAATGAATTTTGAGAACATAACTCTTGAAAAAAAGGATGGAATAGCCATACTGACCATAAACCGTCCGGAGGTTCTGAACGCCCTCAACAGAAAGACAATAGAGGAGATTGGAAGGGCGGTGGATGATATAGAAAATGATGAATCTGTTAGGGCCGTTATAATAACGGGTTCCGGTGAAAAGGCATTCGTTGCAGGTGCGGACATAAATGAGTTTGTGGGCATTGATGTGGTGACCGCAAAGGAACTGTCAAGAAACTTTCAGATTCTGCTCAACAGAATAGAGAACCTTGGAAAGCCCGTGATTGCCGCGATCAATGGGCTCGCTCTTGGTGGTGGCTGTGAGCTTGCCATGGCCTGTGACATAAGAATAGCATCTGAAAAGGCAAGGCTCGGCCAGCCTGAGATAAATCTCGGAATAATCCCCGGTGCAGGTGGTACCCAGAGACTTCCACGACTCGTTGGCATTGCAAAGGCAAAAGAATTGATTTTCACCGGAGACATGATTGATGCCAGGGAGGCGGAGAGAATAGGGCTGGTAAACAGGGTTGTCCCACCTGAAAGTGTGATGGACACTGCAGTTGAGCTTGCAAAGAAGATGGCTGAGAAGAGCCCCTTCATACTCAAACTGGCAAAAGAAGCGATAAATACAGGAGTGAACATGGATATCCACTCTGCAATTTCACTGGAGAATGACCTTGTCACAATAGCCTTCACAACTGAAGACAAAGAAGAGGGTATGAAGGCTTTTATGGAGAAGAGAAAGCCCGAGTTCAAAGGTCGATAAGGCACCTCTTACCCTTTTTTATATTTTACAGCGTATCAAATTATATATACAACCTTTGTGCAATATTCTCAATAAAGTATGTCCAGAATTCTTGTTTTGTGTGTGGACAGGGATGATGATCTCGGAAGAAAAGCGGGAGTAGATTCCCCTGTCATTGGAAGGGATGAAAACATCGAAGCAGCGGTGAAACTTGCACAGAGTGATCCTGAAGATTCGGATATAAACACGATATTTGGAGCGGTGAAGCTCTATGACGAGCTGGTTAAAGAAGGTCGTGATGTGGAAATAGTCACCATTGCCGGGGATATCAATGTTGGAAGTGTTTCGGATTTCAGAATTGCGGAACAGCTTGATGCCATAAAGAGGAGGCTGAAAGCGAGAGAGGTCGTTGTTGTCACCGACGGGGCAGAGGATGAGGCAATTCTCCCCATAATACAGTCAAGGTTCAGGGTAAATATGGTGAAGAGGATTGTTGTAAAGCAGAGCAGGGATATAGAGAACACCTACTACATGATAAAACAGATTCTCAATGATCCGAAATTTTCAAGGATCATTTTCATTCCTCTGGGTGTTGCAAGTCTTGTATATGCCATATCTGTTTTTGTTAACTATCCTCAGGGAGCCTCCATAGCGATCCTGTCCTTTCTTGGCTTCTTTTTCCTGATGAAGGGATTTGGTCTCGAAAGCATTGTGGAGGAGTTCACAGCAAGCTTGAAAAGTACTCTTTACGAGGGCAAGGTTTCCTTCGTCACAAACTTTATTGCCCTCATAATGTTCATTATAGCAATCGTTCAGGGCTTTGGTCTCCTCTGGAGTTTTTATACCAGTCCGATTCAGGTTGGTTATCTCATGCTCCTGACAGCCTTCATTTACGGGGCAATATGGTGGTTTGTCGGAGCGGGGATATTCATCGGTCTGGGTAAATTTCTGGATGGGTACCTTGAGAACAGGCTCCATTCCAGATATATTGTGTATCCATTTTTCATTCTCGCCATGGGACTGATTATATGGGGCGGGAGCATTTTCATTTTGAGCTACCATGAGGGGTTTGAAATATCCAGAGACAGTGCCCCCATATATCTTGCAGGGGCAATCTCAGGAGCGATAGTCATATCTCTCATTTCCATTGCCATATCGTCCCGTATAAAAAAATCTTCGGTTCATGGAACGGGCGATAAGACGCCATAGTCCATCGAATAGGCTTCATCTGCGATCTCGATCAGATCCGGGTCGTGGGTGGTTATCAGAATTGTCTTATCACCAGCACTCTCAATCAATTTCAGAACCCTGGCTTTGTTCTCTCTATCAACGCTTGCGGTGGGTTCATCAAGGAGCAGTATATCCGGATCCGTTATTATGGCTCTGACAAGCGATGCCCTCCTCGCCTCTCCCCCGCTCAGCTGAGAGGGCATGCTCAGGAGTCTCTCTCCAAGACCGAGATCTGAAAGGAGGTTTTTTGCCCTCTCTTCAATTTCCATTTTTAACTCCTGGCTCATCTCCTTCCTGTTGGTGAGAGGAAGAAGAACATTTTCAATCAGGGGCAGTGATCCGATGAAGATGTCGTTCTGAAAGACAATCCCAATTGATCTGTTTCTGAGTTCTGAAAGCTCCTCACGTCCCTGTTGTCCGGTATCAACACCCCTGACTATGACTTTCCCGTCGTCGGGCATCTCAATTGTGGCGATTATGTTGAGCAGAGTGGTCTTTCCGCTACCGGAAGGCCCTATGATCGTTACCGTTGTACCGGAGCGAACCATCAGATCGATGGATCTCAGAACCTCTATGTATCCTCCCCCTGTATTGTACCCTTTCCTCACACCTTCACAGACTATATCGTACTTCATCCTCTCACCTTTTAATTCCTGATGACCCCTGAAGGTTCTATCCTCCTCGAGAGCAGAATTGAGTATATTCCGGGGATAAGGGATATCAGGGCGGAGGCTATCAGCCCTGCAATAATGGGTATGAGAACCGGGGTATGTGCATATGCTCCGATCGTGCCGGTCTTTGATATCACCTTCAGTATAACTGAGCCGGCCAGTGTGCCGGAAATCCAGCCCGAGATTGTGAGAATTGCACTCTCATATATGAAGATCCTGAAAATCAGAGGGTCTTTCAGCCCGAGAGCTTTCATCAATCCAATCTCTTTCTTTCTTGACTCGACTCCGGAAATCAAAACACCTGAAATCGCCACTGCAGAAAGGGCGAAAGCCATGCCCGTGTAGAGTGTGAGGGATCTTGAAGTTCTTTCAAGAACCTTGAACGCACTCAGGGTGATGGAATCTCTTGTTATAACATCAACACCCAGCTTCTGGATTTTCATTGCAACATAATCTATGTACTTTGGGTCATCTACCATGATGAATATGGCAGATACAAGTCCTGAAAAATCCCTGTGTAAATAGGGAGAGGAAGATAGAGCGTTCCTCAAATCGTCCATCCTGACAATGACCACATAATCAAGGAGGGTTCCCGTGTAGGGAAGTCTGTATTTTATTCTGAAGTTCTTTCCAAAAAAGGGGAGAGTCTGACCCACATCCCCAATAACCGTAAATCCTGTTATACACTCTCCATTATCGAGTGTGAGTCCGGCGGGCAGTAGACGGGAGATTATGAAATCCGTTCCAGGGTCAATTCCAACAACCTGTGTATCCGGAAGTCCACAGCACGCAAGGACACTTGAAAGAGATACCGCATAAAGCTGAGGTGTAGCCTGTTTAACGTGATCAATATCCAGAATTCTGTCATAAACACTTGCGTCCATGTACATGGAAGATGGCTTTCCGACAAGTAATGT
>WAJW01000012.1 GCA_015523685.1 Archaeoglobaceae archaeon | reverse complement strand
ATTCCGGCATCGAGCTGATCTCCTGCAGGAATCCTCACAAGTCCGTCAATGTTTGATTCGTATCTTCTGTCCATACCGAGTAACTCCACTTCGTCATTAAGTGGAGAGTAGAAGTAATGAATGCAGAAGTTGTTTCCGACTATGTACTCTTCAATATGCGCGATTTCCATATCCCCGTCTGTAACCCATCCTCTCTCTTTCATCTCTTCGAATTTTCTCATGAAACCCTCATAAGAATCCGTGATAAAATAGCCTCTTCCTCCCCTCGCTCCCGGAAATTTAACCATAACCGCACCGTTGATGTCCTCGGGCTTCTCAATTTTTCGGGGGGTCTTTATGCCCGCAGTCGTCAGGAGTTTTCTTTCAAGCTCTCTTTCCGATTCCCATTTCAGGATCCTTCTGTTCCCCATCATGGGAACTCTGAAATCATTCTCTATCCTGTCAAGTCCAACATATGCAACGAATGAACCGTGAGGGATTACAATGGCGTTCATATCTCTCAGTTTTTGCTGAATCTCCTCGCTGGCCATATCTGCAAAGTTATCAACAAGGATTATCTCATCTGCAACACCAAATCGTTTATACGGCACTTCCCTGCCTTTTTCACATACAGCTACGGTCCTGAAACCTTCAAGCTGCGCTCCTTTGAACATGTGCAATGAAGAATGGCTTCCCAGTGTTGCTATGGTCAGCTTATCTCTATCATACTCATCCAGTATTTCCCTAATATCATCCTGTGTCAGCATGGCAACACCTGTAGACGGAGAGATTTTACAGGTTTAAATCACTTTCCATATGGTTCGAGGTACCTTCATTTGATCCCCTTGAGGGCATTTTCGATGTCCTCGATAAGGTCATCGGAATTTTCGATTCCCGCTGAAATCCTTATCAATCCTTTCGGCACGCCCGTATCAAGCCCCCTGGAAATGATCTCTGAAGGGATGGTTGCCAGGCTCTCCACGCCTCCAAGACTGACCGCATTTTTAATAATTCTGAGAGAATTGATAAATCTCTTTGCCGATTCGTATCCCCCTTCCAGTTCGAAACTCAGCAGTCCTCCATAGCCTTTCATCAACCTCTCAGCCCTCTTTCTATCGGGGTGGGTATCAAGAGAGGGATAATGCACCTTTTTCACCTTATCGTGTTCGTTCAGAAATTCTGCTATTATCCTGCCATTTCTGTTGTGCACCTCCATCCTGACGGAGAGGGTTTTAACACTTCTGTTAAGAAGAAATGCCGAAAAAGGATCTGGATTTGTCCCGAATAGCTTTCGTCTCTCTCTAACTCTGGAGATAATCCTTTCCTCTCCCACAGCAACACCAGAGATTATGTCACTATGTCCGCCCAGATATTTTGTTGCACTGTGGATTACGATATCTGCACCATGTTCAAGGGGGTTGAAGTTATAGGGAGATGCGAGGGTGTTGTCAACCACCACCAATCCTGAGGAATTTTTCACCACACCTTCCAAGTCGGGAACTCTCACAAGGGGGTTGGTGATCGACTCCATAAAAACCAGATCTGCATTATCGCACCTTTCCTTCAGGTGGTCAACTTCACAGAAACTGACGTGGATTCCATATTCTGACAAAAGTTCAAGAAATCTCACGGTTCCTCCATAAAGGTCTCTGTGTGTGACAATGGTATCTCCCTTTTTTACAAGGGAGAGGATCGTTGTTGATATGGCCCCCATCCCGGAAGAAAACATTACAGCACTCTCTCCCTTCTCCAGAAATGCAATTTTTTTCTCGGCCACTTCAACTGTGGGATTGGAAACCCTGCTGTAAACATACCTCCCCTTATCGATTTCAAAGGTAGATGTGAGAAATACCGGAGTGATAACAGCACCCTCTGACTCCAGCTCACCAAGATGTATTGACGCAGTCTCAAACCTCATGTGGAAAAGGTCTCTCAGGAATCCTATATACTTTCTGTTTTTAACCCTCTCTGTATTAGAGGAACGTTTCAATACCTCTGTCTTTCCTCTTAATTCTCTCGAGTTTCAGGATCTCTCTGATGTATTTCTCTATCTCACCCCTCTCAAAACCATCCTCCATTCTTGATTCGAAATCCCTGCCATCTTTAATTCCAAATTCTTTGAGAACCATCCTGTATATCCTTCTTTTTTCTGCACTATCCAGCTTAATGTTGAGCTCTCTCAACAATTTTTCGAATGCATGAAGGGACATACCATAGTATCTTACTTTTTTTTAGAAAATAATCTTTACGGATGTCATCACTGATCTGTGGTACCGGCTTCCCTCAGTATTCTGATACAGATCTCAATGGATTCAAGGATGTCCTTCATTCTTGTTATTTCCGTTTCCTTCTCAAGCCTATGCAGAAGTTCCTCCAGTTTTTTACAGATAATCTCGCCAGTATCAGAT
>WAJW01000011.1 GCA_015523685.1 Archaeoglobaceae archaeon | reverse complement strand
CTCCTGCTCCAGCAAAACCTGCATTTCCAGTGTAGGCTGTGGCTGCAGCCCCAAGTTTTGGAGTTTGGATACAAGGCATCACAGCCAATCCAACCATGGTCAGAACCATCCCAACAGCCAGCCACTTGATTACCTCTTCATCCCACCTCCTCACAGCACACATTCCATCAGCCATTTCTCATTCATTTTTAATTTTATAAAGATTACCGGTAAAAGTATTGTTTCAACTCTCCTTCAGGAATGTATCTCGAAGCCTGCCTAATTATTGCCTTCAAAGTGCCCTTGTCGAGTTCTTCGTGCAGCGTGACAGTTAAGGTTTGTTTAGTCCCATCTGGCAAAACTCTTCTTAGCTTCACGTGGCTACCCTTCTGAGATACGACTTCGAAACCGAACTTCGACAAGATCTTTATAACTTCCTTACCGCTTAGAATCTTAAGCTTTGGCATATTCAAGCTCCATGTTGATTAAAACGGCAAAGTTTGGCAAGATTCCCAGTTCTTCCAGGTTTTCGCCTTCTAAGTGTAGCTCAATGGCTTCTTTGATGTTTTCCACCAATTCATCCAGCGTTTTCCCCTGCGTTACTATAGCCAGATCTACGCACTCTGCAACGTAGTATTTCTCGCCTTTGTATACTCTAAACTGTATTATCTTTCTTTTCATGTTCTAAAGGTGGATTAACAAATTCAAATATCTTTTGCCTTGATCTTTTTCCTATTAAATTGACAGAATCATTTGTTGTTCTTAAATTTTAGAAAGACTTAAGGTACATCGAATGATAGTGCAGCCATATAAAGATAAATTGCTGAACTCCCGTATTCATGCTGATTTAAAGAAGAGGCATTTTCTCCGGGTTTGAATAAATCATCTCATCCTGTAGTATTTCAATTGAAAATTCCATAATCTTTCTGTGTTTATAGTTATTGGACGAAGGAAACCACTTGCTTTAACGGGTAGTAGTTGACGCCCGTGTCTTTCATGCAATAATCGGGTTAATTATGGACAAAAATATTTTTGATATGTTCAGAGAGTTTTTAACTGATAATAATCTATGGTAATTCACTGCATATATATATTTATCTACAAAATTCATATCATAAATCTTAAATATCATAAAAATTAGTTGCTATATACATGAGCAGTCAAATATTTGGTTTTCCTTATATGGACATGCGAGAGGTAGATATTAATACTGTGGGTATTGTTGGTGCGGGCAAAATGGGTACAGGGATTGCACAAGTTTTTGCGACAAATGGTTTTGATGTGATATTACTGGATGCAAAAAAAGAAATCCTTGAGTTTTCAGTTGGCAAAATTAAAGATCGTTTAGATGCTCAGGCCAGGAAAGGGAGAATAGAGAAAGAAAAAGTAATTGAAGTTATCAATAAAATCAAAACTACATTAAAATATGAAGATTTAAAAAAGGCAGATATAATTGTTGAAGCAGTGTTTGAAGATTTGGATCTTAAAAAGCAGGTATTTTCAAAATTAGATAAAATTTGCCCACCTGAAACCATATTAGCATCAAATACTTCATCTCTAATGATAACAGACATTGCTGCTTCAACCCAAAGACCTGATAGGGTTGTAGGGATGCACTTCTTTTATCCTCCATTCATTATGAAGCTAGTGGAAGTTGTTAAGGGGGAAGAAACTTCAGATAATACAGTAAGTTTAATTGTAAATCTATCCGAACAACTGGGAAAAATACCTGTAGTTGTAAAAGATTCTCCGGGTTTAGTTTCAACCAGAATGGGATTTGCTTTTTTGGCTGAATGTATAAGAATAGTGGAGCAGGGTCTAGCATCAGTGAAAGATGTAGATACAATTGCAAAATTGGGTTATGGACATCCTATGGGGCCGTTCGAAACAGTAGATATGATAGGTGGGATCAAAATACTCCATGATGGTTTGGAATATATTTATAAAGAGACTGGAGATCCAAGGTATGCTCCTCCTTTCCTCTTAAAGAAATTGGTAAAGGCAGGATATTTTGGAAATGCTCCAGAAAGCAAAGGAGGATGGTATGATTACTTTAAGGTGAAAAAGGATGGGTGATTTAGATGGCGGAGAAATTGGTATATCAAGCAATAGATGTTCATTGCCATGTAAGTACAGCCGAAAATATTGAGCGTACTGTTAAGAGATATATAGAAGCTATGGAAAAATACTATAGAATTAAAACACCTTCCAAATCAAGAGAGGAAATGGCAGAAGATTTCAGAAAAGCAAGAATTCTTGCGTTGCCTGTTGCATGGGATGCAGAAACAGCTACCGGCGATCCTCCTTTAACTAATGATTACGTCGCTAATCTTGTTAAAGATTTTCCAGAAGTGTTTATTTATGGTTGGGGTTCTGTCGATCCGTTGAAAGGAAAGAAAGCAATTCAGGAAATTAAAAGAATTTTTGAATCTGACCTCAGGGAATATATAATAGGTATTAAGTTCCAGCCAGGAGTACAGGGATTTAGAATTAACGATGAAAATGTTGCCTATCCCATATTTGGGCTTTTAGAGGACCTAAACGTTCCCGTTCAAATCCACACAGGTACAACTGGAATGGGAGCTGGAACACCAGGAGGTATGGGCATAAAATTGAAGTGCTATCGTCCATTAGATCTGGATGATGTGGCTGCTGACTTCCCGAATCTCAAAATAATTGCATCCCATCCCTCTTGGCCGTGGCAAGACGAAATGATTGCAGTTCTGAGGCACAAAGCGAACGTGTACAATGAGCTTTCAGGATGGTCCCCAAAATATTTTGAGGAATCCTTAAAAAGAGAGATTAATTTCATGCTTCCTGATAAATTTATGTTTGGAACAGACTATCCAACAATAGTACCAGAAAGATGGATCAGGGATTTCAGGAGTGACCCAATGTACAAAGAGGAAGTTGTGGAAAAAGTACTTTATAAAAATGCAATTAGGATTTTAGGTCTCAAAGATAGATTAAAAGAACTCGAAGATAAAACTGGGCAGAAGTACTTACCAGATGGAATATAGTTTTCAGAATGAGGGAGGGGAGTGTAGTATGGTACAGGAAAACTTAATGAAATATCTTCCTCCACCAAAGTACTGGCCTACATTTTATTTTGGGGCTCCAAATTTAGAACCTCCAGAAGAATTAAATATCGGAGAAGACCTTTTTAGCAGGGTAATTAAAAATAATCGAGAGAACTCAATTGCAGTAATAGACAATAACAAGCTGGTAACGTTTTCAGAATTAATTAAACGTTCAAATCAAGTTGCAAATTATTTAAATGAAGTAATAGGGACTAAAGAAGTTGCTGAAAGAGTTATCGTCAGACTTCATAATTCAAGTGAATATATAGAGTCTTTATTGGGCATCTTTAAATCTGGGAGGGTGGCAATCGTAACTTTTTTTGGTCTGAGGGCCGAAGAACTTAAGTATATAATCGATAAAACTGAAGCCAGAATAGCTATATGTGGGAAACAGTTCTTGGATGAGTTTCTCAATGCAATGGAAAATACCACCATAGAACATTTGATAGTTGTGGGTAATGCTTCGGATCTCCCAGATACAATAAAGAACGTCAAAATTCACTCATATGACAGGATAGCTGAGATCGAATCTAAAGTCTTAAGAGAAAAGACCCTCTGCCAATGGGATGATATTGCATGTGTGATGTACACATCAGGTGTTACTGGAAGGCCAAAAGGATGTATAATGACACATGGTAGTCTTTATGCTCTTAACAGATTTTTTGATGGTATGCCTTTCCGACCCCTGCAGGAAGATAGAGTTATGGCTCCAATACCATGGTCTTTTGCATGGGGATATTGTTTTTCTATGGCCGTTCCTCTTTTCAACGGATCCACTCTTATAGTAATGCCTTTAGGAGCAAGGGATCCAGATAGAATTGCGGAAATGATAGATAGATATAAGGTTACTGTATTTAATTCAGTCCCAACATTTTATTACAGGATGTTGCAAGCTGACGTAGATAAAAAATACAATCTGAGCTCTCTTAGGGTTCTAACCAGTGCTGGAGCCCCCTTAAACTACGATTTATGGGATGAAATTGAGAAAAGATTTGGTACAAGACTCTATAATTGTTATGGCACCACTGAAACACATGGTATATTCTGGTCATGGTCAAATGTGAATAAGAAAAAAATGTTACCCATTCCGAGTATAAGATATATGATTGTATCAGAAGATGGGAAACCACTTAAACCCGGTAAGATGGGTAGAATAGCAACTATAGGAATAGGAGGGGCTCTTTATTGGGGAGAAACAGAAAAACAGAAAGAAGCTATTTTAGATGGTTGGACAATAATGGCTGACAATTTCATAGAAGATGAGGACGGCAGTGTGATCATTTTGGGCAGAGCTGACGATATGATCAAAGTTAGTGGTGCTTTAGTGTCTCCGGATGAAGTTGAGCAAGTAATATTGGGACACCCAATTGTAAATGAAGTTGTTGTCGTTGGAAAACCTGACCCTGAGCGAGGACAAATCGTTAAAGCATTTATAGTGCCAAAGAGGGAATTATCTGTTGACGAAAAAGACAAAATCAAAGAAGAAATCACATCCATGGTTAAAAGTAAGCTTCCCTCCTACAAAGTACCCAGAGAAATAGATTTCATTAAATCAATTCCAACTACATCTTCTGGAAAAGTTGTCAGACGTAAATTACTGGAAAAAGAGATATCAAAGGTGGGTAATGAGTGAAGAGGCTTATTGTAGCCTTGAGTGGTGCAACAGGTCAGATTTACGGCATACGGACTCTTGAAATCCTAAACAGTTTGAGAGATGTTGAAACTCATCTTATTGTAACAAAAGCTGCTGAGATGACTATAGAGCAGGAAACCAATTACACTATTGAAGAAGTAAAAGAGCTTGCAGATTTTGTATATGACATAGATGATGTTGGAGCAAGGATAGCAAGTGGATCTTTTAAAACTGAAGGCATGCTTATAATTCCCTCAAGCATCAAGACAGCTAGTGCGATATCTAACTCATACAATTCAAATCACTACATCAGCTGCCCTTATGAGTAGATTTGAAT
>WAJW01000010.1 GCA_015523685.1 Archaeoglobaceae archaeon | reverse complement strand
TAACTAACTCTATGAGTGTGGGTAGAGCGTATATATCAAAAATATATGGATGTATTCATGATGGTTGGCTATTATTTCATCTAAAATCCTCTAATCTATTCCCTGAATATTTCTATTATTTATTGAACTCACATATAGTTAAAAACAAATTTCTGTCAAAAGCCCGAGGTGGTGTTGTTAGGAATTTAAATACCTCATTAGTTAAATCAACAAAAATCCCTATTCCATTCCGCGACAACCTGCCAGATCTTGAAAAGCAAAAAGAAATAGTAGACCATCTCGATGGCGTTTATGAAAAAATCAAAACTCTAAAAGAAAAAATCCAGAATCAAATAACTCAACTTGAGGAAATGAAAGAGAGCATTCTGGATGAGGTGTTCAATCATGGATGAGTTGATGGATTATTATGAATATTGATAAAAGTCGATAAAGAAACTGTGAAGCAGTGTATCGATATTTATTTTTATGCTTTCAGAGTTCTGTAACTTATTGTTTGGAAGAATAATTGAAAAGTAATTGGTTTTAATCCAGAACAAATTTGTGACACCAAAAGTTCGTTTAATGTTAGATGTTATCTTAAATTCAATCGGACAGCCCTGAAAACAACCCTAAAAATTTGAATAAATGTCTCCTGAAAAAAAGAATTGAAAATACTAGATCCTAAAACCTGCATGAAATAAAATGCCCGAGTTTTTCCTTCTTAACCCTTAAATATTCCCTGTTTTCCTCCGATGGTTCAACTTCAAGAGGAAATCTCCTGACCTTCAATCCATATCTCTTTAATTCTTCTATCTTCCATGGATTGTTTGTCATCAACCTGATTGACCTCACTCCAAGATCAAAAAGTATCTGGGCAGAAATCCCGTAACTTCTGAGATCGGGAGGAAACCCAAGCTCAATATTGGCATCAACCGTATCTTTGCCCTCCTCCTGAAGTTTGTAGGCCTTCAATTTGTTTATTATTCCTATTCCCCTTCCTTCATGTCCGAGCATATAGAGAAGAATTCCCCTGCCTTCTTCATCAATTAGCTTCAGGGCCCTCTCAAGCTGATCTCCACAATCACATCTGAGAGAGTGGAAGACATCTCCCGTGAGGCATTCGGAATGAATCCTGACAAGGACATCCTCTGCCCTTACATCACCCTTAACAAGAGCAACATACTCCTTCCCGTACTTCGATCTGTATCCTATTGCCTTGAACACACCGTAGAACTTTGTCGGAAGTGTTGCCTCGACGTATCTCTCCACGATCCTCTCACTCTGGAAGCGATACCTGATAATTGATGTTACACTGACAGAAGGAAAGTTCCTGACCGTATCCTCTGACCTCTCGCCCTCAACCCTGACAAAGGCAGAAACGGGTTTAAATCCCGCAAGATAGGAGAGATCAGACACGCCTTCAGCAATTCCCGGTTTTTCAAGGACGCCTCCGGGTGAGACCCTCACCGGTACAACATGTCCGGGAACCACTATATCCTCTGGAGAGGTATCCTCCCTGCAGATGATCTTCAGAGTTTCGGCTATCTCCCCGGGTGCGCCTTTCTTCCCCTTTGCATCTATACCGATGGGCATTTCCCTCAGACCATTGTGAGAGTAGATGAAAGGTATCTTCAATTTTCCTATAATTTCAGGAGTGAGAGAGACGAAGAGAATATCACTCCAGGATAGGAGAGATTCAATTTTCCTCCTATCCGCAATTTCAGCCGGGATCATGAGAGAGGTTAGAGAGTGGTCACCTTCATTCTCGGTAATGGCAACGATTTCCCCTTTCCTGACCTTTTTAATTGCTTCATCAACGGAAACGAGCATTGTCTGGAATGACCCGACCATCGTATTTATACTTTTTGAGATGCATCTCAATTTTGAGATTTACTTCAAAGCGGAAAGATTCCCATCCACCAGCTTTTCAGTTATGAAAAATAAAAGAGGGAGCTAAAGAACCGTCCTGCCCCGTTCTCCCGTCCTCACCCGTATGACATCTTCAACCTGCATTATGAATATCTTTCCATCACCTATTTCTCCTGTTCTTGCGTTTTCGAGTACGGCATTTACAACAGAATCCACAGCTTCCTCTTCCACCACAATTTCGATCTTCACCTTGTGGAGCAGATCTATCTCCATCTCCCTGCCCCTGAACTGTATTCTGGTTCCCCTCTGCCTTCCACGACCCCTCACATCGGTCACGGTCATCCCGATTATTCCCATTTCCTCTAAAGCGGATTTAACACATTCAAATTTTTCCGGGCGTATTATCGCCTCGATTTTTCTCATCCACTTCGCCTCCCTTTCCTGATGACAACCCCTCTTGAACTCTCTGCATAGGTGAAATCCGGATATGATATGGTCGCATGTTCCGTGATATCAAGTCCGAGCAGTTCTTCCTCCCTTGATACCCTCAGACCCACGGTCTTCTTGAGCACGTAAAAAAGGACGAATCCCATGATGAATGCCCATGCAAAGTTTACAACCGCACTTACAACCTGAACGATGAAGAAACCGAGATTTCCGTACAGCAGACCCGTCACGAGTGGTGAAGATGTTGTATAAACCCCGTATGTGCCATCTGCAAGCAGTCCAAGTGCGATGATTCCCCATGTGCCATTAAAGCCATGCACGGGAATTGCTCCCACGACATCATCAACCCCCCGCTTTTCCAGCCACCAGTAGCCATAAACAGCAATAAATCCTGCAACAACTCCTATGAGAACTGCAGACCATGGAGCGACCCAGGCGCATGGAGCGGTGATTGCAACAAGTCCACCAACAGCTCCATTCACAGTCATGGCCACGTCAGGTTTTCCGTTCCTCATCCATGTGATGAACATTGAGGTGACCGCCCCGGCAGATGCTGAAAGATTTGTGTTGGCAGCAATTATCGAAATCCTGAGTTCATGGGCGGAGAGTGTTGAACCGGGGTTGAATCCGAACCATCCGAACCACAGTATAAACACTCCTATGACCGCAAATGCCAGGCTGTGACCCTGAATGACTCTCGGTCTCCCGTTTTCATCATATTTCCCAATTCTCGGCCCCAGAAGGATGCAGGCTGCAAGTGCGACATACCCTCCGATTCCATGAACAACCCCCGATCCCGCGAAATCGAGGGCTCCGTAACCTCCTCCAAGAGACCTCATGAATTCCGAGTTGCCAAGCCATCCTCCACCCCAGAGCCAGTGCCCGTAGATTGGATATATGATGGCGGTTACAACCACGCTGTAAATCAGATAGGTTGAGAACTTTGGCCTTTCCGCTATTGCACCACTGCATATTGTTGCTGCTGTTGCCGCAAAGACCAGCATGAAAAACCAGATCAGAATCGTGGTCACATCATAAGATTGCATGGCAAGAAACCATCCATCCGTCCCCATCAATCCATTCCAGTCAGAACCCATCATTATGGCAAAACCCACTGCAAAAAAGGCCAGACTCCCCACGGAAAAATCCATCAGATTCTTCATCATCACGTTTGCCACATTCTTCGCTCTGGAAAATCCCGCTTCAAGAAATGCAAAGCCAGCCTGCATGAACATCACCAGAAATCCGCTTATCAGAACCCACACAAAATCCGATGGCGCTCCGGGATTCTTTGAAAGGGTTTCAGCACCTCCGGGGTCGCCAG
Organism: Archaeoglobaceae archaeon; assembly: GCA_015523685.1. Classification (GTDB taxonomy): domain Archaea; phylum Halobacteriota; class Archaeoglobi; order Archaeoglobales; family JdFR-42; genus WAJW01. The sequence continues at coordinate 18,478 of WAJW01000010.1, read as the reverse complement.
CATTAACGGGAAATGCATTGAAAAGCAGGAGCACACACAGAATAAAGACAAATAAAGGCATTCTAAATCTCCCTTTCAGGCTTTCCAGCAATACATACACCTCCTTATTTGATAAAATCAGAAATTGAGTCTTTGTTTAAAAAAATTTTTAATATTCTTTAGCATTAACGCATAAATCATATGATTTCTTCATAAAAAACAAGATTTCAACATAAATTTTTTAAACCATGAGAAAAAACCTGAAAATATGAGAAATCCAATCAGAATAACAATAGCATTTGATGAAAAAACCCATGAAATATTTAAAAAAATCAGAGAACACTCAATGGAGTCACAGAGTGAGATCATAAGAAGAGCTCTCAGGTTTTACAGCATGTTTCATGAGATGGATGAACATGATATGGAGAGGATAAGCACGTACACCGAAATGCTGGGCAAGGGGGAGCATCTGATTCTTGATTTCGATCACTGGATTGCATTTCTGAGATTCATGGAGGCCATGCCCGATAAGGATAGGTTCTGGGAACTACACAGAGAGATCTCCAGAAGCCATGCAGAACAGTTCAGAGATAAAACCCCTGATGAGATACTTTCAAGACTGGAAATATGCAATTTCTTCAGAGTTCACCGGAATTCTGAACGGGATTTTACCCTCATACTTGGAAACGAGCTGACAAAGCAGTTTATAAAGATATTTCTTAAGGAGGTCTTTTCTGGACTGGACATAAAGACGGAAATCAGGGAGGATCTGACCAAGCTCAGGTTGAAAATTCTGTAAGATATGAATGGGTAGGTAATGCATTACCTGAAGGTGACAAAATCAGGCTTTCCAAACTCCCTTTCCTGATAAAACCTCACCTTCTCTCCCGCCTCTCTCTCGTCCTCTGCCCTGTCCACGATGATCATTCGCCTGACCTGAGATGTTGCTCCACATACACACTTTTTCGATTTGGTACCCGCTCTTGCATAGAGAAATCTTCCACATTTTCTGCATCTGAGTATCAGAAACATTTTACGGCGCCCAAGGGGAATCGAACCCCAGCCCAGTCAAGGGCTCGTGGATTTGAAGTCCACGCCGGAGACCACTCCGGTGTTGGGCGCCTTGCAAGAGAGAATGATGGGGGAGTTATTAAACATTTTCCCTGAGCTACTCAGTCCTGTTCAAGAGAGATCTTTGCATGAGCCCTGATTATATCCGACTTTGTAAGTATACCTATTAGCTTCTTTGGATTGTCCCTGCTCACAACGGGCAATCTTCCTATGCTGAAAGATACGAGTTTTTTGAGAGCTTCTTCAAGGGTCTCATCCGGGAAAGCTGTAACAATATTCGTGGTCATGAGTTCTTCGACAGTAACATTTTTTCTCTCTTCAAAAGGTATCTTTTCCACATCCTCGAAGGTTATTATACCCACAAGCTCACCATCCCTCACAACAGGATAGCCTATATGGCCTGTCTTTGTGACCATATCGAGCACTTCAGACACGGGAGTTTCGGGAGTAACAGTGACAACATCAACGTTCATGGCATCCTTAACGTAAACCTGCTCGAGAATATCTATGGTCATTTCCCTTCTGTGAACAGGAGAATCAAGCCTTGAATTCACCTGCTTTTCATATATGCTGTATCCACCTGAGATGACATATGAAATGGCCGATGCAAGCATTAGAGGTGGAAGCAATTCATAACCACCTGTCATCTCAGTGACCATGATTATCGAAGAGATCGGCACCTTTGCTGCCCCGGAAAAGAATGCAGCCATCCCCACCAGTACATATGCAGATGGAGTGGAGATCAGGGTTGGAAACAGCATCATCATCGAGAATCCAAACCACCCGCCGAGCATTGCACCCGCAACAAGGGATGGAGCGAAAACTCCTCCACTGCCACCTGAAGATACGGTGAGAGCTGTTGAAATAATTTTGAGAAAGACAACTATGGCCATTGTTGAAATCAGAAGTTCACCGTATATGGCCTTCTGAACCCATCCGTAACCCACCCCCAGAACCTGAGGGAAGTAAATTCCGATCAACCCAACAGCAAATCCTCCTATGGCCGGTTTAACCCACAGAGGAATTCCGAGCTGGTTGAAAAATCTTCTCATTCCATAAAATACTTTCACATAGAATATGGCCAGAAAACCGCTCAGTATACCCAGGATTGCAAAAAAATTGATCTCCAGAGGACTGCTTATGTAAAGATCGGGTATTATGAAGACGTGCTTAACCTGCCAGCCGAAAAAGGCCGAAAACACAGTGTAAGCGACTATTGAAGATATGAAGGCCGGAACGAGAGCCTCAAATTCAAAATCTCTCTTATACAGAACTTCAATACCAAAGATTGCTCCACCCAGCGGAGCCTTAAATATCGCCCCTATCCCCGCAGAGGCACCACAGATAACCAGTATTCTCCTTTCTCTTTCAGAGAGGGAAAATAACCTGCCCATAAGAGAGCCGAACCCGGCGCCTATCTGGGCTATTGGCCCTTCTCTGCCCGCACTTCCTCCTGTACCTATGGTGATGGCAGAGGCAATTGTCTTTATGATGGGGACCCTTCCCCTTATGATTCCTCTCCCCCTGTGAAAGGAATCTATCACCTGATCCGTTCCATGCCCCTCTGCCTCAGGGGCCAGAGAAAAGACAATCACTCCGGAAATCAACCCACCCAGGGCGGTTATGAGGGGTAGAATGTATCTCGGAATTGAGACATTGAAATGAAAGATAGACGCCTCCCCTCCCGAGAGGGGTATGTACTGGGATATCGTTGCAGAGGTCACCAGGTTGAGAAGCAGATAAAATATTATGGCACCGGCACCACCCGCTATACCAGTAAGTACGCCGAAAACGGTCCATCTCTCGATATATCTGATGCTCTGACTCCCATGAAATTCCTCGATTGTTTTCTGAAGATATTCACCGATCTTCATGGATAAAAACCATTGTATCTGATTTGAGATGTAAATTTAAAATTTATGTTTTTATATCATCCGCACTCCTCATGCATCCCGTATTATTTCTGCGATTTTCTCGGCAAGTGCAATCATATCTGCACGGCTCTTCATGATGATATTCGCCTTCACAGTGTCGGGAGAGGATAGATCTTCCTCATTATGGATCACGAAAATGTTCACGGTATCACCGTAGAATTTCTTCAAACCATGCACATCGGGTTTCAAACCTCTTGCGTGCATGAATTTCCCTGCAGGCCCGCTGAAGGGTTTATCTCCAATAAACGGACTCACAGCAACCACGAACTTCTCTCTCAGCATTTTCTTTATTCCATTAAGCTCTAATATTGGGCCTATGCTTGTCACGGGATTGCTCGGTCCTATAATTACCGCATCTGCTCTTTTAATGGACTTTTTTACCCTTTCCGTTGGCTCAGCAGAATCCATGTTCTTTACAATCACATCAAGGACTTCAGGTTCTCCCCTTTTCTCAACCCAGAACTCCTGGAAGTGCATCTCACCTTCAGGAGTCAAAATCCATGTGGAAACATCATCCTCGGTCATCGGAAGGACTTCTGCCCTTATCATAAAAGCCCTGCATAACCTTTCAGTGGCTTCAGTCAGACTCAAGCCCTTTCTAAGCAATTCACTTCTGAATATGTGTGTCGCCCTGTCCATATCTCCAATCATGAGTTTTTCATCAAAACCCATCGATTTCAATGCAGTATGTGTGGTGAAGGTATCGCCTTTAACACCCCACCATTTCCCCTCATCTATCTTCCCCGAGAGGGCATAGATAACGGAGTCAATGTCCGGACATACTCTATTCCCGGAAACCCATACATCTTCCGCCGTGTTGACAATCACACTGATTTTTTCTTCCGGAAAGACCTCCTTGAATCCCATGAGAAGCTTTGGGGTACCGGTACCGCCCGATAGAAAAACGACTCTCATCCTGATTCCTCCAGAAGGGTCAGGGATTTTATGTACTCGTCCTTCGCCTCTCTTGTGGTTCCGACAACAAGGTATCTTTTCCCCTCAATGATCTCAAGTTTCCCTTTTGCCTCCACAAGCTCACCCCTGAAGGCCTGTCCCACATAGGTGTGAGTAAAGCACAGAATGCCATCCACCTCATCATGCTGTATCCTGTAAAATGATGGGTAATCGAAGGCGTACGTATCGTCAATAATCCTTGCCATGATCCTCTTCTCACCCAGAACAACTCCTTTTTTCTCCCTCACAGGATGGTCCATGGTGGTTCTGACGTGGAGAAGATCGAAGTAGGTTCCATCTATAACCCCCCTGATAAACTTCCTCTTCTCATGGAGAAGAAATTCCTCAAATGAGAGAGGTGGCATTCTCTTTCTGTAGATGGTTTTCCATATTTCCTCATCGGGTTCCTCAACCTCACGCCCCATAAACCTCTTCAGCCTTTCTCTGGCCCTGAACCATGATTTTCCGTACACAACAAAATCAATATCGGATGTTTCTTTCTCCATTCCTATGAGCAACGAACCTGAAATGCCCATTTTGTGAAATGGAATCTCCGGGAGGAAAAACCCCACAACCTTTCTCAACCTGTCGTTTCCAGCCATGGTTCGATATAGCATTCTTGCCGGGCTGTAATGGCGAACCACATCCTCATGGGGAACCATGTGGAGGCCTGAAACATCATATTCCGGTTTATTCTTCTTTATAAACTCGATGGCCTCATCAGACATCAGTTTTCTGAATCTACCCTTACCAAATCTGTTTATTCTGTCTCCAGAATCATCAGGTATGTATCGCAAAAAACCCTTTATTTTAGGATGGTTCTCGTATCCAGCGACAGAGAAAAACCATCCATCAATCGTCTCGATAAAATCCCTCAATCTAATTCTCGTGCCTTGCATATATCCTCACGATCTCTTTTGCAACCGCTTCCTGAGATGGAGATTTCAGCATTCTTTTCCCTGTCTTAATTCCCGTAATCCTGTATTGTTTTCCTGAAATTTTTATCATACCATCCACTCTGAACACCGTTTCTCCCGGCACCTTTATCCTTACAGATTCCGTATAACGCCCTTTATGGAGTGAAACCCTGAGTATGACCTCCTCAACCTCCCTTGTCCATATAGCCTGCACATTTCCGGCACTGGATTCTTCAACTCTCCTACCCTCCTTCAACTCAATTGACGTTATCTCTGCGAGAGTGACCCTGTCGGGCAGTTCGACAACTATCTCATCGCCTACCTTCAGAATATCCCCGTCATTTAATGTTACCTTTCCCACCGATGATCTGTCTCCACTGCTCACTATTGCCTTTATTTCCAGAGGTTTCTTTTCCCTTACCTCTCTCACCGTTCCACATGTCCTGCATGAGTAGAGATATTTTTCTTTCCTTATCAGCCTGTGAGGGGTTTCTTCCCCGCATACATCACAGTAAACCCTCATCCAGTACTGGATGAACCGGAAATAAATTAAATGTTACCGTATGTATTCGAGATTTGATGGACACAATAAAAGCGAGGGGTCACCCGAACATCACCGGAAAACACAGAACGACATTCGAGATAACAAGGGAGAAAGAACTGACTCTCAGAGGGGACTGCATAATCGGGGTCTCTGCGGAGAGGGGGGTCAATGGGATATCAGAAGAACTTAAAGACTGGCTAAGGCAGGGAAATAAAGTCAGAATAGAGCTGGTCATTCCCGGAATCAACATTAAAGAGGTTGTATATGCAAGAGGGCATGAGGACCTCGAGTTTTCCCATCCGGATGATATCGTTGTGAGAAAAAGTGATTTTGTATGCGGAAGAACCCTCGCCATAAAAGCGGATAAATCTGCAGGGGATCTGGACAGAAGATTTATCTCAGCACTGAAAAATGAGGGGACAGTTCTTCACATGCTCATAATTCCTGTTGATTGAATGGATTTCACTTCCCATAAATGGAGAAAATAATTTATTTTTAAAAGGAGAACAGAGATTCATGAGTCAGAATGATCTTTATAGAGATCTTGTCATTTCTCTCATTTTCTCCGTTTCCTTTGCATCTGTTATACTCTCAAGCTCCTACGGGATATACTATCTGATCACATCGGAAAATCTGATAAGAATTCCGTATCAGTATTTCATCTTTGTCTTTGCAATTTATTTCATTGCCTTCTCGGTGGTTGTGGAGCACAGGGGTGCCCTTCACCTGTACTCCATCGTGGGAGGGCTCGTTCTCTCCTCCATCTCCATCTTTCTCACAATAAGCGTGATATATGGTCTCATCTACCTTTACAACAATCCTGAGATCGTAACGAATTTCAGGGAATTCCTTTCCATCTTCGGTATATGCATGATAATCGGCTACGTAATATACAAGATTCTCGTTCACAGAAAAGAGTTAAACATCTGAAATCTCATGAAGTAGATGCATCAACTCATCTTTTTTCCATCAGCACGTTGTAGAAATATCTGACAATCCCATCATTTTCAAGAGACCGAGAATGCTCCATGTCGAGTATAATGAAATACGGCCTGAATATCTCCTCTATCTGCTCCCTGGAAAAATGATTCCATGCCTTTCCATTCCTTTCACTGAAGCACATGAGATAGTATTTCCCGCCCTTTTTCAAAACTCTGAGGACTTCAGAAAGATATCTTTCTCTGTCCTCTTCCCTGACATTGTGAAAACAGCCTATGTCCACGAGAAAATCAAACTCCTCCCTGAATGGCAGGTTCAGGAAATTCCCCTGAACAAACTCAACCATCACTCCGGCCTCATCTGCCTTCTTTTCTGCCATACCTATGGCAGTTTCAGATATGTCTATTCCGGTAACTCTGAACCCCTTTGATGCCAGATATACGGGGTTTGTACCCGCCCCGGAGCAAAGATCGAGGGTTTTGCAGGGCGAAACCTTACCACTTTCAACAAGCTTCACGAGATACTCTCTCGGTCTTCCCATCTCCCATGGAAGATCTTCAACTGAATGCCTTCTGTAAATTTCATCCCATTCACGGTATTCCGACATGCTGACCATCCTTCAACCCGTTATCTTACTCATTCCATATTACCTGAATGATTACCTTTCTTTTCCTTCTCTTGTTGTCAAAATCCAGAACAACAACCTGCTGCCATGTTCCCAGGAATGGTATTCCATTTCTGAAGGGGATGGTAAGGGATGGTTTAAGAAGAGATGCCCTGAGATGTGAATGTCCATTTTCATCACCCCATGTTCTGTTGTGTCTGTAATCCCTTTCCACTGGAATGAGTTCGCCGAACATTTTTTTAAGATCGTGTTTCAATCCGTCTTCATACTCCATCACAGTAACTCCACCGGTTGAGCCCTGAACAAAGATGTTCACAAAACCGTCACCCCTGGATTCCACAGCACTGTAGATGCTCTGAGTTATGTCTATTATATCTATTTCCTCCTCGCCTGTCTCAAACTCCAGCTCAACAAATTCTATCTGCATAAAGGATGATCATCTTACAACTTCATATCCTTTATTGATCCACTCAACAATGCCACCCTTCATATTCAGAACATCAAACCCATTTTCCGCAAGAATTTGCGAAGCGATTGCACTTCTGTGACCGGTTCTGCAGTAAACAAGGATTTTTTGATCCTTTGGAATTTCGTTTAACCTGTCTTCGAGTTCCTGAAGGGGGATCAGATATGCACCTTTTATATGTCCCGATGAGTACTCCTGAGGCGTTCGGACATCAAGTAGAAATACCTTCCTCCCTTCAATGAGCTCTCTGGCTTTTTTGACCGAAATATCTGTGTAGCCGGATGTTTTCTCCCCGCAACCAGCAATGGCCACAGCCACTGCCATCAGTGAAAGCAGAATCACCTGAGGTTTCATAACCTCTATTGCAGAGGGGATTTACATAATGTTTTTGAGGTATTGATGAAGTTTTCAACTTCAGTCTTTAAAACCCAATCCTGATCTGGTTTATTAAATCTGGAGGAGACTGCAATCTCTGAGAGATCAGTTTCAGATAAGTTCACCTTCCAGAATCCATATTGTACACTCTGATGCCATAATTTTTAATCTCCACCTGAATTCTCACATTCTATCCATTATGCCCTGAATTTTTTCAATCTGTATATGCTCAGTGTACCGCATGGAGTCACCACAAAATTTTTATGGATGTGGTTTCAACTTATTTAGGTGTCCCTAAATGATGGATGAGAGACTCAGTGAGAATGCGGAAGAATGTCTTGAGGCCATGTACAAGATTACCAGAAATGGCAAACGGGTGAGCACATCCGCTCTCACAGAAAAGCTCAATGTCAGCCCCTCCAGTGTTACCAAAATGCTTAAAAGGCTGGATGAGAAGGGATATGTGGATTACTCCCCCGGAAAAGGGACCAATCTCACCAGAAAGGGCATAAGGAATGCCAGAAGGATTACGAGAAAACACCGACTGCTTGAACGATTTCTGCATGACTTTTTGAAACTACGCAGGGACAGGATTCATGATCAGGCATGTGAAATGGAACATTCCCTTTCCGATGATGCTGAAATGGCATTGTGTCAGGTGCTCGGCTTTCCAGATAGATGTCCAGATGATCAACAGCCAATTCCTCCCTGTGATTTTGAATTCTCCAGCTGTGAGGAGTGCATGGAGAGAAGGGAGAAGGGTATTGATGAGGTGAACCTGCGAAAATCAGACACCATGTCACTGGCAGATATGAAGGAGGGTGAATCGGGAAGGGTGGTCTTTGTCAGGGGAGACCATAAAGTCATGAGAAGATTGCTTGATATGGGGATAACTCCCGGTACAACCGTAAGAGTTCTGAAAATTGCACCTCTTGGCGGTCCTGTTGAAATATCTGTCAGGGGATCAAGCATAGCCCTCGGACGTTCCATTGCCTCGAATATATTTGTGGATCCTGATAAATCAGAGTAGAGGAACTCCCATGAACCAACCGGCCCGTATGAAAGTTTTTGATGATAAGGAGGATTTCAACAGAAGAAAAATTACCATCGCACTGGCAGGAAATGCAAACGTTGGAAAGAGCGTTATATTCAACCACCTCACAGGATCCAATCAGATAATCGGAAACTGGCCAGGAAAAACCGTCGAAATTGCCAGAGGAAAACTTAATTTCGAAAACTATGAAATTGAGATTGTTGACCTACCGGGAATCTATTCATTTTCAACTTATTCCCTCGAAGAGATCGTTTCCCGGGAGTACATCCTTACTGAAAAACCCGATGTCGTTATCAATGTGGTTGATGCCTCTGTTCTTGAGAGAAACCTGTTTTTCACCCTTCAGCTGAAAGAAATGGAAGTTCCTCTGGTGGTTTGCCTGAACCAGATAGACGTTGCAAGAAAAAAGGGTATTGAGGTGGATGATAAAAAACTACAGAAACTTCTCGGGGTTCCAGTTGTCCCTACGGTTGCAGTAAGGGGAGAGGGGCTGTATAGCCTCATCAGATCCGCCCTTAAGGTTGTAAAGGAGGGGCCTGCAAAACAGAAAATCATCAGATATGGGGATGAGGTGGAGGAGAGGATAGAGAAGCTCGTTTCATTCATTGAATCGAAGCCGATCAGGCTTGAATATCCTCTCAGATGGGTTGCAATAAAGCTTCTGGAGAATGATCCTGAAATCAGAAAGCTCATTCCCGATAGCCACAAGGATATCATTGAATACTCCGAATCTCTTTCCAGAGAGCTTGAGAAAATACACGGAGAACCGGGTTTTTCCATAATAAGCTCAGAAAGGTACTCTGTTGCAGGCAAAATTGCAGGACAGGTTCAGAAACGGGCATCTGGAGAAGTTAACATCTCTGAAAGACTGGATCAGATTGTTATGCACAGGGTGTTCGGGTATGTCATTTCCCTCCTGGTAATAGGAGGCCTGCTTTTATGGACTTTTTTTATAGGAAACTTTTTCTCGGGTATTCTGTCCCGATTGTTTGAGTTTTTCCAGCCTGTTGATCCTCAGGTGAGTGGTACGCTCATTGCAATACTCTGGAACGGTGCTTTTGGTGGTATTGTCGCTGGAATCACCCTTGTTATACCCTTCGTGATCCCCTTTTACACCCTGCTGACAGTGATCGAGGATTCTGGAATTCTTACGAGAATTGCTTTTATGATGGACAGCCTCATGCATAAAATCGGATTGCACGGGAAAGCTCTGATACCCCTCATTCTTGGATACGGTTGTAACGTTCCCGCAATACATGCAACCAGAATTCTTGAAAGCAGGAGGGAGAGGCTTCTTGCATCCCTTGCCATAACCTTTGCTCCCTGCTCTGCCAGAACAATCGTTTTGCTTGGCCTTGTGGCTGTTTTTGCGGGAATAAAATGGGCCATCATCCTTTATATCATTGATTTCCTGGTGATTCTCGGGGTGGGGAGAATTGCCTTCAGGGCATTACCCGGGGAAACTCCGGGATTGATAATGGAACTCCATTCCTTCAGAGTCCCATCCCTCTGGGTGGTTATGAGACAGACGTGGATAAGAACAAAATCACTGATATACCTTGTATTTCCAATATATATTTTTGGAAGCTCTGGAGTTCAGGCTCTGTATGCCCTCGGAATTCTCGATCCCGTAGGCAGATTGCTCTCTCCTCTAACCGTGACGTGGCTTGGACTGCCGGCCATTACCGGAATTCTGCTCATATTTGGTATTGTCAGAAAGGAGTACATCCTTCTGATGCTCGTGGCAATTTACGGCATGAACCTCTCCCAGTATCTGACTCAGATTCAGTTTGTGGTTCTTGCATTCATTGGAATGCTCTACCTGCCATGCCTCTCCACAATAACCATCCTTGCAAGGGAGTTTGGATGGAAATCATCGGCGATTATATCGCTCACCAATCTTGTAACTGCAATAGTTCTGGGTGGAGTGTTTTACAGAATACTGAGTTTCATCATGTGAAGCATTTTCATCCGATGATCTATTTACAGGAGAATATAATGAATTGAAACCCTAAATTACTTATATTTCTGCCATCCATTCTGGTTAAATGCCCTTAATTTCCATTGTGCTTCCAGCTTACAACGAGGCGGATGGGCTTGAAAATGCAGTGAATCAGGTGAAGGCCAGACTTGAAGATCTCGGATACGATTATGAGATTATCATCGCAGAAGACGGTTCAACTGATGGAACAGATGTCATAGCAAAAAGACTTGAGGAGACATCCGATAATATCAGACATCTTCACTCGGATGTCCGGCTGGGAAGAGGGGAAGCATTGAAACGTGCATTCAAAGTGGCCCGTGGAGATATCATAGTATACATGGACGTGGATCTCTCAACCTCCCTTGAGCACCTCGATGAGATCATTAAAGAAATTGAAAGAGGAAATGATGTTTCAACGGGTTCGAGAAGGCTGAGAGGGAGCAAATCTGAAAGGCCATTCAAAAGGGATTTCATGAGTGCTGTCTACAACTCTCTCGTAAGACTGTTTCTCGGCTCAAAATTGAGAGATCATCAGTGCGGATTCAAGGCATTCAGAAGAGAGAGTGTCATGAAGGTTCTCGATGAGGTTAAAAACAATCACTGGTTCTGGGATACGGAAATTCTCGTGAGGGCTCAGAAAAAGGGGCTGAGGATCAGCGAGATTCCGGTGAAATGGAAACAGAGTTCAAAAACAAAGGTAAGGGTGCTGAAGGATTCGATAGATATGGGACTCCAGATTCTCAGGCTCTGGCTTGAACTCAGGGGGGAACCCTCAAAGAAGAGGAAGGTTCTCTCACTTCTGATTGGATTTCTCATCATCGCCGGTCTGGGGGTTTACATCGGAGCGGGAGATGTTGCAAGAATTCTGCTCAGTGCAAAACCCGGATTGATAGCTCTTGCATCCATTGTTTATCTCGGAACCTGGCATGCGAGGGGATTGAGATACAGGGCCATTATGGAGCCATCCGGTTACAGAATCGGGACCAATCTTTCAACCGCCTCCATTGCAGTCAGTCAGACCGCAAATCTCATCACACCTGCAAGGGCTGGAGATCTTGCCAGAGCATACATTTTTAAGAAAAGGGGTGTTCCGCTCACCACATCCATATCTGCCCTTGCCCTTGAGCGAATTTTCGACGCAGGAATGGTCATATTCCTTGCGGTGGGCTCACTTGTTTTTCTTCAGACCTCCCTTCCGGGCTGGATTGGAAGGACCATCACCTATTCCTTCTTTGCCCTTCTTTCAATAGTGATCATAGTTGGATATTTCTCATCCCACAGCTCTGTATTTGGCAGGATATTCAGGGAGATCAGATCTTCAGCCATAAACAAAAAGGTGACCGCGATATCCATCCCACTCACCGCCATTATCTGGATTATCGATATTGTGGTGTGTTACATAATCCTGAGTTCCTTTGGAATGTCAGGCGAGCTCTTCCCGCTTGTTGCACTGGGGGTTACAATCGCCACCCTGACAAAAATAGTTCCGGTAACCCCGGGTGGTATAGGAACGTATGAACTGGCTCTCTCTGCTGTCCTATCCCTGGAGATCTCACCCGGGATTGCATTTTCCACCGCCCTTCTCGACCATCTCATAAAGAACATCATAACCCTGATAGCCGGTGCAGTTTCAATTGTGTATCTCAACATGAACCTCAGGGACATTATGGTGGAAAAATGATTCCGGAGCTGGTATTCTTCTATCTCCTCACATTCTCTGTAGCATATTCATTCCATATCCATTTTAAGAATGCGGGAATCAAATGGGGAGCAACCAGATTTCTTAGTATTGCCATCCTTTCAATGATTTCCTCTTTCATCTCCTTCTTTTTTTCTTTTCATCTGATTTCAAAAGCCTCAGTTCTCATTTCCGTACCTCTCTTTCTGCTGGGATTCAAGAGAGTCAGGGAAACTCTAAAAGAGATACAGACCTCTGAACTGATCTTTTTACTTTCCTTCGTCCTTTTCCTTGTCATCAGATACATGGATCCGGATATCTTTGGAGCCGAGAAGTTCATGGACATTGGATTTATCAACTCAATTCTCCGAAACAGATTTCCTCCTCCGGATCCCTGGTTTTCCGGTGGGAATCTCTCCTTCTACTACTATCTCGGTTACACGATTCCGGCCTGGCTGATGTCGGTGAGTTTTCTTCCATCATACATTTCCTACAATATCGCACTTCCCTTTCTCTTTGGATCCACTGCAGTGATTGCCTGGGAGGTGGGTAGATGCCTCACGGGAGACTTTAGAAAGGGCTTACTCACCATTTTCACGGTGGCCTTTGCGGGCAATCTTGCCTCTCTTTACTATTTCATTAAAATCGCAGGCAATGGTCCGGATTATCTCTATTACTGGTACAGCTCAAGAGTTATACCCGGCACGATAAACGAGTTCCCGTATTTCTCATTTCTTCACGGAGATATGCACGCTCATGTGATCGCAATTCCTGTCAAGCTTGCATCCATTTATCTCCTTCTACTATGGATGGAGAGAAGGGAAATAAAGATTATCCCTCTGATTTCCATCCTTCTTGCGTTCAGTATTTCGGGCAATACATGGGATTTCCCCGGCATGATCATTCTTCTACTCCTCACTCTGTTTATCACTTCCAGAGATAAAATTTCAGCCATACATATAATATCTGCAATTTCTGCGGGTTTATTGCTTGCATTTCCATTCCTGCCTGAAACCACCGGCAGAAGTGTGGGTTTCGTGGGGGAACACACATCGGTAATACCATTTCTGGCAATTTATCTCCCTTTTCTATTTCCCCTCATGATTGTGGGATTGAAGAATACGAAGGCGGGATTTCTCTTTCTTCTCTTTTCTACCCCCTTTGCGGTATATGGTTATTTAACCTTTCCATTCATATTCCTTTCTCTTGCAGGAACAATTTACGTTAACAGAAAAATTCAGCCCCTTGTCCTCACTGCCCTTTCTCTGCTGATGATATCTGAAACTGTTTACATCGAGAGCCATCTGAACACCGTATTTAAGTTCTATCTCTTCATATGGATCCTTCTTGCGGTTTCACTGCCATACCTCATTGAAGAGATAAAAGGCGAGCTTTCCAGAGTCGAGTTCAGGATTTCCGGAGCGTTTCTGGGTTTAATGCTTATGGCCATGGCCGTTTACGCACCCTATGCAACATACTCAAAATCACTTTCCAGCCCTGCATACACCCTTGACGGTATGAACTTCATGCATGGCATAAGCGAGGGGGACTACAGGGCGATAAAGTGGCTTTATTCCAGGGATGTTGAAGTTCTGCTCGAAGCTCCGTCGAAAAGCTATTCCTACGGAGGCAGATTTTCTTCCTTTACCGGTTTTCCCGGAGTTATCCAGTGGTACAACCATGAGGTGTTATGGCGTGAGAATCCGGACGAGATCATCAGGAGAATCGAGGATGTAAAGAAGATGTATACATCACAGGACAGAAATGAGGTTTTAAAATTGATGGAGAAGTATGGTATAAGTCATGTTGTTGTGGGCAATGTTGAGAGAAGTGAGTATGACATAAACATTGACAAAATGGGTTTTAAGAAAGTTTTTGAGTATGATGGAACGGTGATTTATAGAACAGAAGTATGAAAGGTCCGGGATATAATTTATAACTTCAATTTAATTTGAAATTTAGATAAAATATATATTTTCAGAGTTAAGATTTATTCTGTCATGTCCGATAAGAATACTCCGGATCCGGGGCAGAGACATGTTACATCACTCCGTTTTACGGCGGGATTTCTGCTCTTTGTGATAATACTCTCAGCAGGATGTGCCGAAAAAACATCTTATTCGCCAGCAGAAAAGATTGCCACATACAGTATTCCAGGTTTTGAAAATGAGATGGAAAGCCATGCCCGTGAAATCTGGGACAGGGTAAAAAATACTCCAGAAATCAGATCGGTGATTTCTGAAGGGGCGTTTTCCACATTGATCCTGATGCATCCTTACTCAGTTGGAATTTTTGATCCATCGAAGGCAGAATGGATCGTTATTGTTTCCTCCGTTCCACATGAATCGGAGCATATAAAAATGGTGATTCTCAGACTCGATTATCAGACACTTGAGCTTAAAAAAAGCTACAAATTCATTTATCCGGTTAAAAATGTAACGGTCAGTGACTGTGTTTCACTCATAAAAAATAGTATGGTAAATGGGCCTGATGGATCTGGTGAAAATTTTAATGTGAAGAACCTCGTGATAAAAGGTGACTACTGTATCTATTCCCATCCCGCAACCGATTTTGGCGGTACACTGATAGTAAACAGAAATGCTGGAAAGGTTGTTTTCTACGCAACAACTGTATGGGATGGCACGGGAAGGCTGTTAATACCCTCTGACAGAACATGAAAAATTATATCAATCTGGCTCTGCTTCCGGCATCATATCCTTCAGTAATTCCCTCACAGATTTTTTTACAGCCATCTCACTGGTATATTTCGGTTTCCAGCCGAGATCTTCAAGTTTTTTTATGGACAGAAGCATGACGGGCACATCTCCCTTCCAGCCCCTCTTTCCACCCGTGAAAATGAACTCTGGACTGAGATTCATTTCCCGTGAAACTATCTCCGCAATTCTTTTTACAGTTATCTGATCCCTGTTCCCTATATTGAATATATTGACACGATCATTGGCCCTCCGAAAAGCGTGAATCATTGCATCGATGCAATCCTCAACATGGATGTAAGATTTTTTCTGGTTGCCATCTCCAAGTATTTCAAGTCTTTCTGGATTATTCTGAAGTTTTTTAATAAAATCATATATCACTCCGTGGGTTGATCTTCTCCCTATAACATTTGCCAGCCTGAATATCCAGACCTTTAACCCGAACGTACGGGCATATGAAGCAAGAATTGCCTCACAGGCCAGCTTTGTTGCGCCATAAACGGAGATAGGCACTGTTGGATGCTCCTCCGGAGTTGGAAAAACCTCAGCCTCCCCATAAACCGTGGATGTCGAGGTAAAGATTACCCTTTCAACATCTGCCTTTCTCACATCTTCCATCAGGTTATATGTTGCAAGAATATTGTTCTCATACAGTATTCCCGTGTCCTCAGCCCCGATTTTCACATCCGGATTGGCTGCAAGATGAAAAATAATGTCCGCTTCTCTTATAATTTCATGAGATCTTTCCCTCGCAAGATCCACAACAAGAAGCTCTGCATTCTCATTTACAAATTCTCTCCTGCCAGAACTCAGATTATCAAGTATGATCACTTCCCAGCCCTCGTCTATGAGCCTGTCAGCAAGATGTGAACCGATGAATCCCGCACCGCCTGTCACGATGGCCTTCATTTTTTCACCCCGATAAGATGTGAGCCGTCACACACGCCGGTATTCAGATTCAATCCCTCCCTGCAGCAAGCGAAGGACATTCCATGTTTTAAGGCCATGTCCCTTATATTTTTGAGTATCCTGATTCTGATTTCCCTTTCAAGGTAATATGTGTTTCCTGTTCTCTCCCCTCTGAGATAGAGTTCCTTCAATTTCTCTCCTTCTTCCGGGAATTCTTCCCGGATCCTCTTTAGTGAATCCCATCTCATCTTGTAGGTTGATGATGTTATGTGCCTCACACCAGCTTCTGAGAGCTGATCAACGAGCTCCTCCACATCCTCATTTATGTATGGAATTACAGGATCTATCCTTGCCGAAACAGGTATATCGCTGTCAGAAAGGGTTTTCAATGCCGAGATTCTTTTTTCAGGAGGGGGGGCCTGAGGTTCCATCTTTTTTGCAACACTTCTATCCAATGTTGTCACGGTTATGGAAACGGCTGAGTTGAGGTCCCTGAGGACATCTGAATCTTCAGCCACGAGATCTGATTTGGTAACGATCTGGATCCTGAAGGGTTTTAGGAGGGGAAGAATTTTTCTCATCAATCTTCGCCTTTTTTCCATTGGCTGATACGGATCCGAGCTGTTGGATATTGATAATAGACTCTCCTGTTTTATTTTTCTCAATTCACGAACAAGTCTTCCGTACAGGTTCTTCTTTTCCCTTGGAGAGAAGGCATTGGGGATGTAGGATGTTATGTAACAGTACAGGCATCCATGTCCGCATCCCGTGTACGGGCTGAAGGAATATTTCTCCGGGCACGTGCATAATCTGGACCTCCATGGGTCGAATGGTTTTATCACATAGATTGATGTAGTGGGGGGAAATTTAATTTTTGCCATCAGGAGATGTGAATGGAAATCTGCTGTTCTGACAGGAAAATATTTATTCTTCAATTTTCAAATTATGATTGTGGAACTTAAAAACCTTTATTGCACGAGATGCGGTGCAGAGTTTGATATGAACATAAAAAAATCAACCTCCTATTCAGGGCCACTGCATCTTCCCAATCTCTTCTGCCCGTTCTGCGGATCCAAGAGGCTTGTGAAAAGGGAGATTCTCCGTTTCTGAATCTTGAATAGTCTGGATAGAGATCTGGATCCTTTTCTTATCCATTCATATTCTCCTTTATCTAATATGGGGCTGATCTTCTCGTGACCACCTATGATTGCATGCCCTTTCCTATGACCTCAGATATCCTCTGAACCGCCCTCCTTTCTCATAACCATCTTTGAATTAACTTCCTGTGAGTTTCCTTTAACTCTCCCTATCCAAACCTTTTACGGCAAAAAAGAGGATAACTCACTATACTTCAATCTTCTTTTTCCCGAACTTTTTTCAGATTATAAACCGAAGTCTTACCTTATTGCCATTTTCTGAATCAGAGGATTGACCATGCCATTCTCATCAGCCCGTTGCTGTGCATCACGATCAGTTAAAATCATAACTTGAGGGACTTCTCATCGACGAAATCTGCATGGTTTATTGTCGCCACATTAATTCCATGATGGTTTGAATTGGAGATGTGTCCCAGATGCCCGAGATGTCGAGATAATATCTGAAAGCTCTTCCTCAGCAACCACCTCATATTTTCCATTCTGATCTGAAATACCATATTATATGGGCAATCGATAAACATCCTCTCTTCTGTCTTCAAGAACGGGTAAGCTTTCCCTCGCTTCTCTGACCTCCTCAAGATCAAGATCTGCGATAAGTATCTCCTCGTTTCCCCTGCCCTCCACGATGATCTCACCCCATGGACTCACAACCATTGAATGACCAAAAAACGTGTTGTTGCCATCAGTCCCGACTCTGTTAACTGCACAGACGAAAACCTGATTTTCGATTGCTCTTGCCTGTAAAAGGGTTCTCCAGTGATTAATTCTCGGATCGGGAAATTCTGCACTGACAAGAATCACGTCAGCCCCGAGGAGTGTTATCTTTCTTGCAAGCTCCGGGAACCTTATATCGTAGCATATCATCAGACCTGCCTTAAAGTTTTCAGACCCGAAAAACCCCGGCCTGGATCCGGGAGTGAAGTATCTCTGCTCATCCATCTCACCGAAGAGATGGATCTTCCTGTAGACTCCCGCTATACCGTCCGGTGTCACCACAGGCATGGAATTATACAGGTGATCTGCCTCTCTTTCAGGAAAGCTGCCAATGATCGTTAAATCATTTTCATTTGCAAGCTCTTTAAGGGCTCTCACAGTTTCCCCGTCCATCGTCTCAGCAAGATCTGGAATTTTATCGGTAAACCCTGTTGTGAACAGCTCAGGAAGGAGAACTATATCAG
>WAJW01000009.1 GCA_015523685.1 Archaeoglobaceae archaeon | reverse complement strand
GGTGCATGTGAAGTCTGACATCTTCAAATGATGAGATGTCCCCTCTTCCTATGACAGGCTGATCTGGATTGAGAATTTTCCAAGGTGAGATTTCAGGGATATAAAACAACCTTCAGTGAATCGGTACTTCTGGACGCAATTTCAAAACCTTTCCTGGCCTCAACAAGAGGAAGGCGATGGGTAATAAGATCTTCAACTTCAACCCTTCCAGAGCTGATGAGTTTCAGGGCAATCTCTATGTCTTTCGGGCTTGCTCCGTATGAAGTGGTCAGAGTTATCTCGTTTTTCCACAATTCCCAGATCTCCACCGGAATCGTTTTCCCCGCTTCAAGAGGGGCAAAAAACAGTACTGTACCACCTCTATCCACAGTCTCAAAAGCTGTTTTCATGGCAGAAATCGCCGGTGCGGTGACAATGGCAATATCTATATGATCTGATACGTCCCTGACTCTCTCCGGTGTGTTTCTGTCTGCCAGAAAGGCATGATCAGCACCCATTCTTTCTGCCATTTTAACCTTGTATTCATTTATATCCACAGCAATCACATTTTCCGCTCCCATGTTTTTTGCATATCTCATATGGAGGATTCCCGACACGCCACTTCCAACGACAAGAATGGAATCCCCCGGACTCATTCCAGCATGCCTCTGTCCTCTGACAACACACCCGAGAGGTTCAATGAAAACACCCTGATCGTAAGAAACTTCAGGTGGAAGTAAAAAAACACCCCTATCAACATTAATGGGTGGGATTCTTACGTATTCTGCAAATCCACCTGGATCATAGTTCGTGGTTCTGAGGGTTTCGCACACCGTGTGATGGCCTCTGAGGCACCAGTGACATGTGTTGCAGGGAACGTGGTGGGAGACAAAGACCCTGTCTCCCACTTCGTATCCTTTAACGTTCTCCCCGATTTCCACAATCTCTCCCGTCATCTCATGACCAAGAACTCTTGGAGCTGTTTTTACCCTGTACCATTCCATAACGTCACTGCCGCATATCCCGCAGGCCTTTGCTCTGACAAGGATCTCGTCTGGCCCGATTTTCGGTTTCTCCATCTCCACTATCCTGACATCATCGTTGGAATAGTAGAGGACAGCTTTCAATTATTCTCCCCCGGATTTTTCCTCCTCAAAGAGCTGATATGCCTCTTCTGCGGTATAGTTTTCATGTACAACAGCCCTGACCGCTTTTATCATGGCAACAGGCGATTCGGACTGGAAGATGTTTCTCCCCATGTCAACACCAACTGCCCCTGCCTGGATAGCATTGTAGGTCATTTCCAGGGCATCTTTCTCGGGAATCTTTTTTCCTCCTGCAATCACAATGGGGACCGGGCATGTATCCACAACCTTTTCAAAGTCCTCGCAGTAGTATGTCTTTACAATCCTCGCTCCGAGTTCAGCAGCCATACGGGATGCGAGACTCAGGTATTTAGCATCCTTGGACATTTCCCTTCCAACAGCAGTGACAGCAACAACAGGTATGCCATATCTCTCTGCCTCATCCACCACCTGTGTAAAGGCGAGAATCGTATCTCTCTCAAATTCTGCACCCACAAGTATCGAAAAGGCAACACCTACCACATTCAATCTTATGGCCTCTTCAATGGATGTTATTATTCCCTCGTGAAGGAGATTCTTGTTGAGAATACTTGTTCCACCTGAAACCCTGAGTACTATCGGGATATCGGTCTCAGGAGGAATGTAATATCTCAATGCCCCTCTTGTAAGCATCAGGGTGTCTGCGTAAGGCAGAAGTGGAATTACAGTTTTCCCCAGATTTTCAAGTCCGGTCGTTGGTCCGAGAAAATACCCGTGATCCACAGCCAGCATAACGGTTCTGCCATCCTCCGGGCGTATTATTTTGGATAATCTGTTTTTCATTCCCCAGTCCACAAAAACACCTCCTTTCAGCAGTCTGTGGAAATGTTGTATAACAGGATATAAAGTTTTTACTAATCCGGAAGATTGTTCAAAATTAAGAGATATCCATATTACAAGGAATGTGTAAGTATTTCTGTTTTTATTCGGTTAGTTCCATACTGGAGACATTTATGTTCAGGTTGTATAATTATTTAAATGAGGAATCAGCCGGAGAGAATCCATAAAACATGGGTAAAATTTAACTTGCTGTAACCGAAAGATAGATATATCTCCATCCTTTACTCCTCATCGTGCCTTGGTAGCTCAGCGGGCAGAGCGCAACCTTGGTAAGGTTGAGGTCGCGGGTTCAAATCCCGCCCAAGGCTCTTCAATCGGAGGTTCGGATTATCCCGACAAAAGAGGGAGGATTCGAACCTCCTTTTACTTTTCACATGAAAATTGATTGCTATCATTCCTGTTTCTTCTTATATCTTACATAACTGCCCTGACAAGTTCCATGAGCTGTTTCTGATGCTCCATGAACTTCTTTTACTGCCGAATATAAGTCTGTTATAAGATGAAGCGAACCTGATGCAGATATTTCCATGATTCCTTCCAAAAACTGCAGTACCGGACAGACACTCATAGCCGAATCTGGCCGGCCTTTCAGCTTTCAAACACTAAAATTAATGTGAAATTATCC
>WAJW01000008.1 GCA_015523685.1 Archaeoglobaceae archaeon | reverse complement strand
CTCCAGCACCGGTCAGTTTTCCGTGAAGCCCTATTTTTTTAAGAATGCCGATTGCATTCTCAATACCGGGAGAGCTCACACCGAGAGATGATAGCAAATCCTGATTCATCCGCATCAGGTTGTTGATCCTGGCTCTCTCACCCCTCTCAAGATACTTAACAGCAATGAGCGAGATGGCATCGATGGCGTCAAAGATCTTTTCCACGACCTCAGGATATTCTTTTTTCAGATCCGCCACTTTTGCAACCATCTCTCTGGTTATGGATTTCTCTCCGGTATATATCACCCCTATCAGAATATCACCCGTATCAATTCTATACCTCTCCGGGATCAGATAACTTCCCCCATAGGTTGAGATGAACGGGTCCGTACCGCTTGCAATCCCCTGAACTTCCCTCTCAACACTTCTCGCTATTTCATAGACCTCATCCAGATCAAGGCCAAGGTCAAACTCCGCATTTATTCCTGCAATAACAGATACCGTAACAGCTGAAGAGCTTCCGAGACCCGAAGCAATGGGGATTTGAGATGTTATTTTTACCTCACAGGTTCCAGCTCCATAGGCCATTAGCTTTTTAATGGCGCATGTTATGTAGGGGTGGATGTTCATATCGAGACCTGTTGTACCAAGCTCGGATACGATCCTGAATTCACCTGATTTCCTGACGTCGGCATACGTTCTCAGGTTGATGGCAGTAACAACTGCGTGTCTTCCATAAACCACCGCATGCTCTCCGAAAATGAATACCTTCCCCGGAGAGGAGGCGATCAAGCTATTTCCGCCTCCTGAAGACAATTCCTGCGTACCCCACCACAGAACTCTTGTCTGCTACATCTCCACTTGTAGAATAGTCAATTAGCTCAGCGGAACAATTGAAATAATTTGCAACGTTCATTGCAACCGCAATGGGACCGATCCCGCATACACTCGCCTGTTTTTCGTAAATCCTTCTGTAAAAGTCCTCAACGTTGAGAGAAGTTATCGCATCGATTATGTATCCATCCACAGTCCTCGCCACTTCATCAGGAACGTAATGGGAAAAATCACTTGATGCAATGAGAATAGCCTTCTTCCCGGTCTTTTCAATTGCGGTGGTGATCTCTTCCGAGACCTCTCTTGAGGTGTCTTCATCCTGGAGACCCATGCATATTGCAACGATGTTAACATCCGGATAGAGGTGCTGGAGAAAGGGTATCTGGACTTCTATGGAATGCTCATACCTGTGGGCCATTTCATCGAGATCGATGATCTTTTTGGGAAGAGCATCCACAAATTCCTCGTCCACTTTTGCAACTCCGAGAGGGGTCAGCCAGTCTTCAGAAGAAACCGAAACACCCGACCCATATCCCGTGTGGTTCGGTCCAACAATAACGTACACATCTGCCTCGGGTATGAGGGAATAAACCTTACCTGCAGTCTTTCCCGAGTAAACATAACCGGCATGAGGAACAACTGCACTCTGAACGAGAGGATCGGGGGAGGGTTGTATGAATTCTCCGAGCATGCCGTTCAGATTTACCGGATCCGCAGGATAAAACTGTCCGGAAACGACAGCTCTTCTCATATCATCCTCCTAAAGATCTGCCTCAAAATCTTCAACCGTGTATCTGATTTCTCCCTCTCCTCTCTCTTTCAGAGTTTGCTTTGCAAGAAGCCAGTATATTAGAGCGAGAGCCTTCCTTCCCTTGTTGTTTGTGGGAATCACCAGATCAACATTTGATATTGAATTGTTGGTATCGCAGAGAGCGACAACAGGGATACCTATGTCTGTGGCCTCCTGAACCGCCTGAACATCGATTGCCGGATCTGTAACGAGAAGTATGTCAGGCTCCACGTAACTTTTCAGGTTGGGATTTGTCAGTGTACCGGGGATGAATCTGTCTACAATTGCCATTGCACCTATTGTCTCGGCAAACATCTTTGCCGGTTTCTGACCGTACTGTCTTGCACTTACCACGAGAATTTTACCCGGCTCATATTTGGCAAAAAGCTTTGCAGCGGTCCTGATACGCTCATCTGTTTTCTGAATATCAAGGACATAAAGTCCATCATTCCTCACCCTGTAGATGAATTGCTTCATCTCCTTGGTTTTAATCTGGGTCCCTATGTGGACGCCCGAAGCAAGATAGTCATCTGCAGGTATCAGGTGTTCATAGTCTGTATCCCTAATGTTTTCCAGTCTCTTCATTTCAACCACCTATCCAGTGAAACCATTTCTGGGGATTCGAGCATTTCCTCTATTCTAACGAGCTCGTTTAATTTTGCAACTCTCTCTCCACCAACCACACCAGTTTTTATAAGTTCCGAGTTAAATGCAACACTCAAATGGGATATGGAATCATCCGTTGTTTCCCCTGATCTGTGGGAGATCACAACAGAATACCCGTTATCCCTTGCAAGCTTTACCGCCTGGAAAGTGTCAGTGAGAGTTCCTATCTGGTTGGGTTTTATGAGAACTGTATTTCCAGCACCCACCTCAATTCCCTTTTTTATCCTTTCGGTATTTGTGGTGAATATATCGTCTCCACATACCATGCAGTCAACCATGGATGTCAGCTCCGCAAACCCATCGTAGTCATCTTCATGTAAGGGGTCTTCTATGTAAAGGAGATTGTACCTTTCAGCAAGTTCGGATATATAGGTGATCTGATCTTCTGAATTCCTGCGGGCATTTCTATACACATATTCCTCTCCATTCCACAGGGTTGATGCTGCAACATCTATACCCATTCTCACCTCAACTCCGGTCTCGTCTGTCACCTCATCGATGGCATTCTGAAGGATTTCAAAGGCTCTGTCATCGGTTATCTGAACTGCCCAGGCACCTTCATCTCCTTTTGCAGAAAAAAGGTTGTTATCCGAGAAAAGTCTTTTCAGGGTTTTATGCACAAGGACATTGGTTTTCACCGCCTCGAAAAATGTCTCAGCACCAACGGGAATGACGAGAAATTCCTGTATGTCAGTCGATCCCGGAGCATGGGCTCCTCCTCCTATAACATTCCCGAGTGGATATGGAAGGGTGGAGGAAAAGCATCCGCCGATATAGGTGAAAAGAGGTATTCCAAGGGAGTTTGCCGCGGACTTTGCCACTGCGAGGGATGTTGCTATTGCAAAGTTCCCCCCTATGTTCGAAAAGTTGTCCGTTCCATCGATCTCTCTGAGGATGCTATCGATCCCCTCCTGATCCGAGGCATCCAGTCCGATTAGCTCTTCACGTATCTTTTTTGAAATCTCCGGAAGGCGGGTTACATCAGCAGAAACCGCTTCGTTTTTCCCAACGCTCGCTCCTGCAGGAGCAATTGCAGATCCATAGCCGGAAGTTGTGAATACCTCGGCTTCAACCGTTTCATTTCCCCTGCTGTCAAAAACAATCCTGTGACATACCTCTTCTATTATCATATCTCATACCCCTTTTCAGAACAGACTTTTTTTATCAAGCCAGACAAACCTGTCCTTCCTCCTTCTCACGGTTATGGGAATCACTCCCTTGTTGTATTCTTCAATTGCAATGTCAATGGGATCTGTCTTGCTGGTTTTTATCAGTACAGGGGCGCCCATAGCAATCTGAAGACTTCTTGCCCCTATAATTCTCGCCTTTTCAAATCTCGTGTATCCAAAGGGAAAACCCTTTTCCGAATGATTTTTATCTCCAGCCTTCGTTTCCAATTCATCACCCCTCATACCAGAGGAGAGTGGTGGGGTCGCTGAGATTTGAACTCAGGTCTCGGCGTCCCGAACGCCGGAGGATAACCAGGCTACCCCACGACCCCACCGATTCAATCAATAATCTCTTCCATTATCTCTTTATGTGTGAGAAACATTCTTCTACAGCAGTATCTCTCTATTCCAAGACTATCAAGGACCTTCTCAGGAGAATCCTCTCGAATCATATCTCTGTATTTCTCCCAGTAGTGCCCTATAACCTTTCCACACGTAAAACATCTCACAGGAAACACGGTTAATTCACCTGTAGGATTTCTGCCTCCTCTTTCTCGCTCCTCTACCACCAACTTTCTTTGCCTCTTTCCTCCTGCTGTCGTTAACCAGGAGAGTTCTGTCGTACGTCATGAAAAAGTCCCTCAGTTCATGATCTCCACTCCACTCCACAAGACCTCTCGCAATTGCTGTTCTTACAGCCTCTGCCTGACCCATAACTCCTCCACCATGAACCCTCACATCTATGTCAACCTTTGACGAGAGTTTTCTGGCAAGGATGAGAGGTTCCATGATCTTCATTCTGACAAGTTCCGGCTCCATTATTTCGACAGGTCTTTTGTTCACTCTGACCCTCCCGGAACCCTGTCTTATTGTTGCTCTCGCAATTGCGGTTTTCCTTTTACCACTTGTATTCACGATTTTCATGCCCTCACCTCATAACCAAGATACCTGCTGACTTCCAGCAGAGGTATCCCCTTTCCCGATCTGACCTTCTCTTCAAATAGAGCTGAGCTGATCTTTTCCATTTCCCTGTCTCTGAGCTCTTCGGGGACAGATATAAATACTCTCAAATTTTTAAGGGCGGTTCTCCCTCTCGACTCTTTGTGAGGGAGCATCCCTCTCACAGTTCTCTTGAATATTCTCTCCGGATGTCTCGGAAAGTGGGGGCCGTAGTCCTTTGAGCCTCTATCATATTTCTCCTTGTACCTTCTCAGTATCTCTTCCCTATCCCCGGTAATCATGATCTTCTCTGCATTCACAACCACGATCTTTTCCCCATTGAGAAGCCTTTTGGCTACGACGCTTGAGAGTCTCCCGAGAATATGTCCTTCACCATCTATAACAGTATAATCATCTCCAAGTAATTCCAGAGACCTTTTCACGTTCATTTTCTCACTCCATGATGGTAACACCAGATC
This sequence comes from Archaeoglobaceae archaeon, assembly GCA_015523685.1. GTDB lineage: Archaea > Halobacteriota > Archaeoglobi > Archaeoglobales > JdFR-42 > WAJW01. Next base: position 3,747 of record WAJW01000008.1, on the reverse strand, counting down.
CATCAGGATTATCTTCGATAAGCTCCTCTATTGTTATTGCCCTGCCACCTGATCTCTCTATTTTCTCTCTTGCTTTCTCGGAGAATGCAAGGGCTGCAACCGTAATCTTTCTCTCAATATTTCCTGAAGATAGCACCTTACCCGGGACGACAACAGTTGATCCTCTTGCATATCTGTTGATTTTACTGACATTGACCTCAGCCATGAGTTTCCTTGGTCTGGCGAGCCGGTACGCCAGATCTTTCCATAATCTGGTATTCCGCCTTGCTGATTCTTCCAGCAATCGTTCGATTAATGATGAAATCCTGGGATTCGTCTTTCTTTCCATGTACTTCCTGATTCTCGCCACCGAGTCACCCCGCTTCTGTATTGCATCAATACACCCATATTTAAATTTAACTGTGTGTTAATGGAATTTCCTACCAGATAAAATTTATATAGTAGTTGAGAGTAATTTTCTATGTTAATTCTGGGGCATAGGCATTGCATCCATCCCCTCCGATGTCCCATGCCCCTCTTCTTTTTTAATTCTTCAATCTCAACATCAAGAATAAAGTTTATTATCCTTTTGATATCCGGTTTAAATCGAATGGACATCAGAGAGGAGATACGGAGTATAGAAGAGGAGATAAGAAACACCCCATACAACAAGGCAACCCAGCATCATATCGGGAGATTGAAAGCAAAACTTGCGAGACTCAGGCAGGAACTTGAGAAGAGGGAGAGCAGAGGGGGAGGGGGGAGGAGATATGCGGTAAAAAAAGAGGGAGATGCCACGGTTGTTATTGTCGGTTTTCCTTCCGTGGGCAAAAGCACACTTCTCAACAGGCTTACAGGAGCATCATCTGAAGTTGGAGATTATCCCTTCACAACCCTCGATGTCATACCCGGGATAATGGAATATGGAGGTGCGAAAATACAGTTGCTCGATGTCCCGGGCATAATAGAGGGTGCGTCATCGGGGAAGGGACGTGGCAGGGAAGTTCTGTCTGTGGTCAGAAATGCTGACCTCATTCTGATAGTTACGGATATCTTCAATCTGGATAGTGTTCATGTTATAGAAAAAGAGCTCAGAAATGCGGGGATAAGACTCAACGAGAAGCCTCCTGATGTTGTAATTAAAAAACTGTCAACAGGAGGAATAAGAATAAGCAAAACCGCAGATGTTTCAATTTCTGACGAAACCGTTAAAGGCATACTCAGAGAATTCAGGATACACAATGCAGATGTGATTCTCCGGGAAGACATATCGGTAGATCAGCTTGTGGATGTCCTCGCAGGAAACAGAAGGTACATCCCCTCCATGGTTGTCGTAAATAAAATCGATCTGGCACAGGATTTAGATGAAACGATAATGAAGAATGGCTGGATGACCGTTTCGGCTGAAAAAGGATTGAATCTTGAGAAATTAAAGGAGGAAATTTTTTTAAGGCTTGACCTCATTCGGGTGTATCTCAAACCAAGAAGTGGAGAGATGGACTTTTCCGAACCTCTTGTCCTCAGAAGAGGGAGCACGGTCAGGGATGTTTGCGAGAAGATTCACAGAGATTTCATTTCGGGGTTCCGATATGCCAGAATATGGGGGGATTCTGTTAAATTCCCCGGTCAGAGGGTTGGTTTTGATCACCCGCTGGAGGACGGTGACATTGTTTCAATATACGTGAGATAAAAAAACCATCCTTATCAGGGAAAAGACTTTTTAAGAATTCGGGGATAAAAAATAATGGAGCTGATAGGTTGAGCGAGATAGTTGTATATGCGCTTTCCACATGCCCCTACTGCAAGAGGGCTGTGGAATTTCTCAGGAAAAAGGGGGCAGATTTCGAGACAATTTATCTTGATCTGGTGGATGAAAAGGAGAAACAGGAGATAATGAAAAAAATGGCAAGAATTACAAGGGTCTTTGCCGTTCCACTCATTATTCGCGGAAACAGGCATGTATTAGGTTACGATGAACCGGCCATTGAAGCTCTACTGGAGGGTCGGGATGAGCCCTGAGGAATACGTGGAAACTCTCAGGAAAGTTGCTCACCGAAGGGGATGGGAGCTGAATCCAGACAGGGATATATTGGTGGATCTTGCAGGCGGTCTGATAGCAAACAGGGAGAGATACGGATATGCAAGCTGTCCATGCAGACCTGCATCGGGAGATATAAAAAAGGACAGGGACATCATATGTCCATGCGTCTATGCGGAGGATGATATCAGAGAGTATGGAAGGTGCTACTGCGGGCTGTACGTAAGCAAAGATGTGGCAGAAGGAAAAAAAGAACCTCCATCAGTTATTCCGGACAGACATTTCGAGAAATATCTCCCATGAATCATCGGGTCTCCCAGAAAATTTCCGGTTCGTTTTCGGTGTCAGGAAGCAGTTCTTCAGTTGTTTCGCCCTCTCTCCGTACTGCATGTGAGATCCATATGGCAGGGGCATCTTTGCTCTGGCCCTGATGTGTGGTCAGCCTCTCCCTGACTCTTATCAGCACTGGCGTGTTTACAGACGCTCCTGCGAGAATTGCCTGACCCTTGGTGAGTCCTGGAAGCTCATCCAGAAGATCTCTGCCCACACTCTCGATTGACATCCTGATATTATCCTGATCAGCAGGATTTATTATTCTCATGATAATCTGGCTCATACACTGTGAGAGAATGTCCGGATCTATCTTGGAGGGCCTCTGACTTATAAGGCACACGCCCACCCCGAATTTCCTCCCCTCTGAAAGAATGGTCTTGAGTATTTTATGGCTTTTGCTATCCCTCGAGGCAAACCTGTGAGCCTCCTCAATCATTATGAAGACCGGATAAGGTAGATATGACTCTCCTGAAGTTATATATCCCTTCTCACTTCCGATTCTCCCGTTGAGTATTCTCCTCATCAGAACGGAAACGAGCAGTTGCTGGTCACGATCATCCATCTCGGTTAACTGCAGAACAGAACATTGCCCCGGACGTATCAGATTGTTGAGCTCAAGATGCTTGAAGTCATCAATAACTTCAGAGTTCATCATATACCGTCGAATCCTCCATGAAAGGGCTCTGACCGTCATCTCATCATTCTCACCCATCTCCTCAATAACCCTGATAAGATCTCTGGAAGTGAATTTTGTGTTTTCGAGCCGTCTGTAAGCCGAATTAAGAAATGATTCCATTTTCTCTGTTATCTCGGGAAGAATGGATATCATCTCATCATAACTTAACTCCGACAGTCTTATTTTAACATCATCCTTTGAAAAAACCCTCACTTCCGGTATGTAATCTGATTCACGGAACTCTTCCATACCGACTATCTCCCTGAGGGTGTGATATTCTCCATGAGGATCTATTATGAGAAGTGCAGATGCGTTATATGGTTTCATGAGCTCTTCGGCCATAACTCCTGCCAGATAGCTCTTACCACTGCCTGTGGATGCGAGTATGCACATGTGCTCGCTCGTTATGATCGAGGTGTCCACAACCACGGGGACATCCTCGTCCCTGTTCAGGAGATAACCTATATGGGCTGATCCTGGCTCTCCAGACTTTTTTTTGAAAAGAACACCCTCAAGCTCTTCTTTTTCAGCGAGATATACCTCATCTCCTGGTTTTGGTGGAATTCTTGGATTGACGAATGATTTCATTCTCTCATCAAAGTGCCCAAGAATCACCGCCCTTATCTCAAAAATCTCAAATTCCACCTTTCTTATTCCAAGAGCTCTTGCGATCTCTCCTGGGGGCACTTCTGGATCGGCAAAAAATCCATCGGGATAGTTT
>WAJW01000007.1 GCA_015523685.1 Archaeoglobaceae archaeon | reverse complement strand
TTAATCCATAAAAACCAAGCATAGCCATATCTGGTACATCTAAACCATTATGATCTTTTAAAGACACAGTCAGACATTTTTAAAGCTTTCAATCCACAGGAGATATGCAATGGTGGCTGAATATGCGTGATATATGAGGGTTATGGTCATTTCTCACCCATTATCAGGTCCGGCCGGAGCTATATAAAATCTGACCATATGTGAATGAGGGTCAATACTATTTTTTGAGTCTCTTTCTCATCTCTTCTCTGAGCATTCTCTCGTATTTTTCCTCGGGACTTTCCTCAAAATCATCCTCACCTTTTTCCAGATCAAGATCTTCTTCACCCATGTTCAGCACTTCATCCGGATCGATAAACCATTTCGTATCTCTTCTTTTGCTCAGAGCATATATCACCACAAGACCAGCACCAACGCCGGCAACGGGGTACATCCAGAGGGAAAGAAAAAAGCCTTCTTTGGGTGGATTTGCAAGTATCTCCTTCCCGTACATGTTCTGAAGCTCTCTGATTATTCTGTCTTTCGAATATCCCATAGAGATCATCTGACCGATTTCCTCCCTAATGGTTTGTGCAGAACCACAGTCACAGTTTTCAAGAATTTTTCCGCATCCACAAGAGCATATGACATCTTTCTCCACGTCCTGAACTGTCAGGGCGTATACCGGAGAGAGAGTGAGGAGAATCAGGAACATAAAATAGAGAATTCGATACAGTCAAACCACCTCCTTTTTTCTTTTTGGGAGAAGGCCAATAATGGTTCCGGCAATCATAAACCCGACTCCCGACCATACAAGAGAAATGAGCGGTATGAATTTAATTTTAAGGAACACCGTGTCTCTGTTAAGTCCCTCCAGAATTATGTATATATCTTTTGATGGTGATGATAAAATGCCCACTCTCACGGTATCCTGATTGGTTTTCAAATATTCCTCTATACGGGGTGATAGTGATCCAACAGACCCATCTCCATCGATCACATCAATTTTCGCGGTCCAGACCTTTTTATCAGGATACTGATTGAACTGAATGTCTCTGAGTTTGAACGTATATCCCTGAATGGTTTTTGAATCTCCAAGTGTAAGGGTCACCTCATGCTGTGTGTCGTACATCCAGGCCCCCATAACTCCCAGAAAAATCAGGAATATACCCATGTGAACTATGTATCCACCATATCTGCGTCTTTTTCTGAGTATAACTTTCAGTGGATTGTTATTTCCGTTTGACTCCTTTGAGAATTCCTTGTAGTCAATGTAGTACTGTCTCAGATGGGCTGTAACAACAAACAGAAATATTCCGGTGCCAGCTGACGCTATAATGCCGGCCCCGAGCATGTATACAGCCAGCAGTCCAGCAATCCCGGCTACTGCTGGATATCTGACTCTCTCAATGAATTTTTTGAGGTGAAATCTTCTCCAGCCAACGGTGATGCAGAGGCCCATCAGAACAACAAGTCCAATGGCAAGAGGGATCTCGATCATGTTGTAGAAGGGTGGACCCACGGTTATTCTGTATCCCACTACCGCTTCAGAAATGAGAGGAAATATGGTTCCCCAGAATATGGTGAGAGCTCCGACAACAAGTATGAGGTTGTTGAGAAGGAAGGTTGATTCTCTTGAAAGCATGCTCTCTATCACGTCAAGGCTTTTCAGAGTGTGATATTTCCTGTTTATGATGAATGCGACCACAACCAGCACGAGGGCCATGTAAAGTATGAATATGGGTCCAACATTGGATTGGCCGAAGGAATGAACAGATGAAATAACCCCGCTCCTTGTCAGGAACGTTCCGAATATCACGAATTCGAAAGTTCCGAAGGCCAGCAGGATGTTCCAGAGCTTCATGCCACGTCTTGCTTCCTGTATCATTATGCTGTGCATGAAAGCAGTTGAGGTAAGCCAGGGAAGAAGAGATGAGTTTTCAACAGGATCCCACGCCCAGAATCCTCCCCAGCCGAGAGTCGTGTATGCCCATTCCGCACCGAATGCAATTCCGAGGGTAAGAAAGATCCATGAAAACAGTGTCCACTTCCTCACCCTGAATATCCACCTCTCATCTTCAAGCAGTATGCCTGCCATTGCATATGCAAAGGGGATTGTGAGCCCTGCATATCCGGTGAATAATGTAACGGGATGAACCGCAATTCCCGGATCTATCAGAAGAGGATTGAGTCCCTGACCGTCCACAGGAACAAAATCAAGTCTCACGAATGGATTCAGCACGGTTGATACAAGTAAAAGGAAGAATATCTCAACACTCGTCATAATTCCGAGGGCAAGCCCTGAAAGCCTGTCTTTTCTGTCCACAATCGTGATTCCAGCCATGAAAAGAGAAAGAATCCAGGCCCATAGGAGCATTGATCCTTCTGAACCGGCCCAGAAAGCGCTTATCCGATATATGAGTGGCAGAGCTCTATCGGAGTAGTATGCAACATATCTGACATTAAAATCACCGGAGAGGAAATAATAAAGCAGGAATACGGATGCTATGGTTACAAACACTGCATTAATTTTTGTGGCAAGTCTGGCGATGGAAAGATCTCTGGCCTCTCTTTTTCTCACACCCTCAGCGAATCCGATAAATGAGAACATTGAGGTAAGGAGTGCGAGATATATAAAGATCTCCGCCGGGTCCATTATCTGGCACTCTCCTGCTCTTCATACTTGGATGGGCATTTCACAAGGACACTGCTCGCATTAAAAACTCCATTATTGAGATCTCCTCTGACGACAACGGGGATCCCCTCTCTATAGTTGTTTATCCGGCCTTTGTAAATCACTCTGAGGTTTTCTTTCCCGTCTGTTATCTCGAAGGAAAGTGTGTTGTTATTCTGGTAATACACAGTCGAGCCATTTACAATTGTTCCATTTATCTGAACGTTAGTTACAGTTCCTCTGGCCACAGCAGAAGAAACATCCAGATAGGGTGACATGCTGATTAAAAGGGAGGCAAGGGCATAAAGAACAAATGCCGTAAATATAGCTCCGACAATCACTTTATTCCTCTTCCTCATGATCTACCTCCATTCTTGACTTAATTCTGTCCAGTTTCTCCATTATTTTCATGGCCTCTCTTTTGTAACGTGCCTTAAGTCTGGCATACTCTTCTGCAGAAATCTCACCGGATTCCAGATCTTTTTCCAGTCTTTCCAGAACAGACAGCAGGGCATCTTTTCTTGCCTCAAGCTCTTCAATATCGGGTCGTCTCATTCTGTATCCCTGGAATCCCAGTATGGCCACAATTGCGCCTATTATGCCCACACCCATCCAGAAATACCATTTCTGGGTTTTATTCTCTCCCAGATCAACCCGGGACACAGATGTGGGAGAAAGGGTAATCCCTATTGTACTGCCCGGAGTAGCGTTCCTGGTGAAAAGGGAGAAGTAGCTCTTGCCATCGAACTCCACAACCCCTTCAGGCTCCAGATTTTCGTACGATTTAAGAATCTCTGGATTTTCAATTAAAATGGATATGAATGAAGTATTGAGCGGGATCATCTTTTCAAAATTATCGGACCTGAGGCCGTATGTTATGGCGTACTGTCTGATCTCTCCCGCAGGAATGGCCAGATTGAAATAAAACCCATTCTCATCCTGCCACATGGGCACATCGGGAGACCTCGGAGAGAATGAATTTTCCGGAATGTTCAGGTAAACCTTTCCTTTGAATGAAGTGTTCTCCGGTGTCTGTACAGAGAATATCTCGATCACCTCGAATGAATCCCCCGACTGTCGTACAAGTATGTGGTTGAAAGGAGAAATCAGGATTCCCGTGTCCGATGACGGTTCGTATAAATCGAGAGAGATGGTTGTGGATCTGTTCAATTCAACGACCCTGTGGTAGGGGACACCCTTATAATAGACCAAAACGTGATACATGTTCTCTGCAAGATCAACTGATGTATTTGTCTTTCCCGTGCTGTTGTAAACCTCATTCATCTTCGAATCAAGGATCACAACTCTCTCCGGAATTTTTCCATTTTTAATCTGGATGTCCAGCGGTATTGCTGATACAGCGGAAACAGATAGTATCAGGATCAATACAACGGAGATTATGGAAATTGCTTTCATCGTCTTCCCTTTTTTCTGCTTCTCTTTCCACCCGTTTTCTTTGAGCTTTTCTTCTTCTTTCTGATCTCTTCTTCCACCCTTCTCGAGTAGTCCGGAATATCATTTCTTGATCTGGATCTTCCGAAATAGTAACCAAGAATACCAAAGATTCCTGCACCCAGAATGTACAGTGGAATCAATCCTGAACGATCCTTTGATTTCCTGATCTTTGAGACATCCTCATTTACAAGTATTGAGGAACCATAGAGCGATACGAGGTATGCAAGGACCTGATTCTCAGTCGCTCCCTGAGATAGCTTCTGGGATATATCATCTTTAACGCTCAGAGCGGTCTCACAGTGACAGTCAATCAGAATCTCCCCACATCCACACGGGCAGAATACCTTCTCTGCAACTGAATTCAATTTCTCAAGCACGTCAAGCTGTGCAACACTCCCGACATCGAGGGTAATGTTGTCTGAAACTCCGTTCACCTGACCTGCTGTAAGAAGTGCCATTGCAATCACGAACATCACAACTCTCATTGTTTACACCTGATGTAAAGTGGGGTATTTAAAAATTTTGCCCGAAAAACGCTCTCAGGAGGGAGAAAGTTTATTATTAATGTGAAGGAATCACCTATCCCCTTCTTCTTCTTTCCAGCTCTCCTCTCACCTCATCCAGCTCCACACCACTTGATGCAAGAAGAACAAAGAGATGATACATCACGTCTGCAGCTTCACAGATTATCCTTTCCCTCTTTTTATCGAGAAATGCCAGAATCAGTTCGAGACTCTCCTCCCCAAACTTCCTTGCTATTGTTTCATCTCCACCATCAAACAGTCTGCAGGTGTATGAGTCCTCGACAGGATTGTTCTTTCTATCGAGTATTATACGATAAAGCTCATCCAATATATCCAGTTTCATCCCTCCCTGTTTTTGAGGGTTATTTCCACAAGAGGATGATGCACCTCGTCGAGTATTTCAATATCCCTGAGAGATTTTATCCCCCTTTTGGTCACCATCTCCTCAATCCCCAGTTTTACAGAACTATCCACCTCGAGAATGTAAGCCTCCATCTCTTTTATCCCGAGTCTCTGAGCTGCAATCACCCTGTGGTGACCATCCACAAGGAAATACCTGCCATCTTTTTTGATCACAACAATTGGCTCGGCAAGACCTTTTTTCAGTTCATATATACGCCCTTCGAGCTCATCAGCATAGATCCTCGTTTGAGTGGGAATGAGGTTTTCAACACTCACTCCACCCTTTACTATTTTGACCGGTTTTGAGTGTATTGTTTCGAGGGTTTTTTTCAATCTCTCAACCTTTCTGGGACTCGCTCTCTCAATCTGACTTCTGATTATGTCTGCATTTGAGATTATCCCCACAAGTTTTCCAGATTCATCTATCACAGGGAGTTTTCCTATACCCATTCTGAACATAACCCTCGCTGCATCGGTTAAATCCATGAATGGTCTGGCAACTCTGAGTTTTCTGTTCATAACATCCATTATTTTCTCGTCAGGACTCCTTTTCAGGAGATCCCTTGATGAAACGTATCCCACCAGAACCTCTCCGTCCACTACCGGGAATCCGTCATGTCCTGTCCTGTAAATCAGTTCGATCGCATCTGAAACGGTATCCTGAGGTGAAAGGGTAATCACCTCAGTTGTCATGTAATCTGCTACCTTCGGTTTCTCGGACACAACCTCAGCTTTGACATTGCCCGATTTAATATTTTCCATCACAGGATTTGTAAAAATAGGGGGAAGTTTTTCATGAGAGTATCAGGGTGAAGATCCTTTCAGCAATCACCATGGTCGTCATATAGATCAGGAACGAGATGGGAATACCCCTGGATATTTCATGCAAGAATAGCACTTTAGAACTTCCTTTTTCAATTCCAACTGTCAGCCATATCAGTATGGTGGTGAGGAGAACTATGAATATTCCTATGGCCAGAAAATACATGCCTCCCGTGATTACAGGGGGATTTACGCTTACACTGAAAAATCCTGTGGAGGTCTGTGGGAGATTCTCAAGTTTAGAGAGAGTCTCTCTTAACATGTTGTTGATAATGTCGGCGAGAGCAACCGTTATACCGCCTATCAGAGGTGCAAATACGAGAGCTGTCCCCTTCATCATGGATATCACAGAGTGGAGAGCCCTTCTTGTCTCAGTCTCAACTCTTTCGAGTTCTCTGAGATGATCTGCGGTCTTTATTATGACATTTCCTGCAATTCTTCCACTTTTTTCCATGCTCTCAACGAGCAGTTTGAGAACTGAATAGATTCTTCTTGACGGGATTGAGGATATGACCCCGGTTGATGAATTGAAAAGGGCCTGGGATATTGTCCTGTTTTCCAGCATTATTTTCATTGAAGCTTTTCTGAATATTTCACCCAGACTGCTATCTTTCATGGATCTGCTCATATATATGAAGGCTTCTTCAGCAGGTCTCCCTTCTCCGATCCTCTTTCCAAGGATAAAGAGAGCATCTGGAAGTTCACTTTCCATTGAAGATACGTTATTCAGTAACTCAATCCCGTTTTTCGATGAGCTCCATGCGAGGATGGAAAAAGGAGCAATACCGGAAAGGATCAGGTAAGAGGTTTCGGGGAGGAAGGGCAGGGGATGAAATCTCCAGATCAGGATAAAAAAGGTGAACACAATAGTTGAAATTCCAGCAGTTGCTATACCGGGTTTTTCAGGATAAATTGTTTTTGAGAATGCAACAGGTCTCCTTGAAAGGATAAATATTGCCCATATGAATATGAAAACTGGTACAATTATATCGTAGAAAATGATTACATGCCTGAAGGTTATGGATATGCCCATCACAGAGATGGCGGGTATCATTGCAACTATCGCAAGGGGTATCATTATACCCAGAGAATAGAGGAGGAGCACAGGCATATGAAGAGATCTGGAGAAGTCCTCCATGATTTTCTCCGACCCCTTCATTATCACCGCAAGAGATCTATCGAGGACGATGTTCCTTGCGGTCTCATCTCTTTCGGAAAGGGAGCTTTTCATAAGCTGATAACTTCTTTCGAGAAATCCACCCCATCCATGCAATTCCCCCATGACACCATCGAGAAGGGACTCAACTGAATGCTTCGATGCTATGGATTTCATGAGAACTTTCCTCAGTGTCGAGGCCAGATTACCATCTGTCGCAAAAGCGGTGAATTTCACAGCAACCTCCAGGCTTGGGATAACCTTCATCGCCATGATAAAGAAGTTGAATATTTCCGGAAGCTCTCCGAGGGACTGTGCCTTGAAACTTTTCGCCCTGAATTTCGGATATTCAAGAAAACCGATGAACATAAGAAGGGATGCAAGGGGTGTCAGGAATACCATTGCAGAGTTGTAAATTCTGTACAGTGTGAGTGAGAGGAGGGAGAGGGTAACAACTGTCTCTTATACACAT
>WAJW01000006.1 GCA_015523685.1 Archaeoglobaceae archaeon | reverse complement strand
TACCCCTCCTTCTTGCCCATAAAATCCTGAGATCCACGGAAATACCATTCCAGAATAAGTCCTGAAGCGAGGGTAATTACCGATGATATGATGTACGGAAAGATATTTTCCCCATAATAGTAGGCGAGCCCGAGAGAGGGGAGAAAAACTAGGGAATAATATTTGAGAAGCTTTCCGAGAATCTCAAATACGAATCTGTGGTTCATCAATACACCCGTTATTTTGAGAACAGCTTTTCCACCTTCTTAAGTGCGGAGGGTTTTGTAAACACCAACAATCTGTCTCCTTCTTCAATAACACTTGAACCTACGGGAATTATCGGTTTTCCGTCCCGAATTATCATGCTGACAAGTGATTCTTTCGGCATGTTCAGTTTTTCTACCGTTTTCCCGGCAAGTTTCGATCCCGACCCTATTTCTATCTCCAGAAGATTTGCTTCTCCATGCTCGATTTCTGCGATTGCATTCACCTTCATCTTCCTCATGTGTTTGAGAACCTCCATGTAGGTTGCCTTCCTGGGAGACAGTGCAACATCTATTCCTATTTTCTGGAAAATTCTTATGTAGTCTTCCTTTCCGACCCTGGATATTGTTTTCTCCACACCGAGGTTCTTTCCCAGCAGGGAGCAGAGGAGATTCTTTTCATCACTCTCTGTTACCGCAATCAGAACATCGGAATCTCCAATCCTCTCCTCCTCGAGGAGGTCAATGTCCGTTCCATCTCCCTGTATTATCCTCACCTTCCTCAGAATCTTTGTAAGCTCTTCACATCGCTCCCTTGAACTTTCGATGAGCTTCACGTTAAAATCGGTCTTTTCGAGAAGCATGGCTATATAGCTTCCTACCGTACCACCGCCAATGATTGTGACATTTCTCACATCTCTCGTTTTTTTCAGGAAAAATTGAACCTTCTCGATGGATGAGGGTGTTCCTATTATTATCACCCTGTCATTATCTCCAAGAACGGTATCCCCTCTTGGAATAAGAATCTCCCCATTCCTCACCACAGCGAGTATTATTGTCTGAGGTGGAAGATCAAGGTCTGATAGCCTTTTCCCTCTGAGAACAGAATCCTCACCAACAACCCCCTCCATCATTTCAACCGCTCCGCCTCCAAACATCTCAATATCTATTGCTCCAGGTAACTTCACAAGATTGGCTATGCTGTGGGCCAGAACGAGCTCTGGACATACAAGGACATCTATTCCCAGTGGATGATTGAATATGATGGGTTTGTCGACATATTCAGGATTTCCAACACGGGCGATTGTTCTTTTTGCCCCCATTCTATGAGCTGCAAGGCATGCAATGAGATTGACCTCGTCATCTCCTGTGACGCCAACGAAAATATCTGCCTTACCCGCTTCTGCCTGTTTCAGCACAGACACGTTTGCCGCGTTTCCTGTGATCACCTTTACATCCAGTTCCTCGAGAATAGGTCTCCGATCAGCCCTCTTCTCTATAAGGATTATATCATTCTCAACGCTGAGACTCCTGGCGAGGTTGTATCCCACCTCTCCCGCACCTGCAATTACTATGTACATCCAGAACCTGAGTGAAGCAAATAAATATTAAAGGGTTGTGCAAAATCACCTGAAGTATGCTCCCGTTATTGAACAGAGTTCTTGTCATCGGCATCGGTGGGGGAGGAGATATAGTCAGCACTCTCCCCGTGAAGGCATTTCTGGAATCGCGCGGGTCAGACGTTGAAATCGGGTCTGTTGTGTGGGAGAGGTTTCATAGGGATCCGTTCCCCGGGCCAAGAAAACTGAAAACACTGAACAACGTGAAAATACTTGGAGATTGTCTGGGCATAACATCTGGAGGAACCAGAATCAGGGATACCGGAGTGGAGATCATTCCATCTCAGGTTGCAGAGCTAACCGGCAATGAAGTACTGCTGGTTGATATAAATCGACCCTCAGAACTAAAAGAAGAACTCAGAGATTATGTGAGGAAGAGAGAGTTTGATGCTGTGGTCGGTGTTGATGCCGGGGGTGATGCCCTCACAACCGGAAGGGAAAAGGGATTGAGGAGTCCTCTGGCGGATGCAATTATGGTGTCTGTTCTCGAAAAAATCCCCTCTTACACATGCGTCACAGGTATGGGAAGCGATGGTGAGCTGAAAAGAGAGGAGATCGAGAGAAACATGACTCTTCTTGCTGAATGGGGCGATTTCGCTGGATGCCATGAAATGCCCGAAAAAATAATGGGTCTAATGGAAACCGTGGTGGAAAAAGTGGACACAGAAGCCTCAAGGATACCATTGATGGGAGCCAGAGGGTACTTCGGGAAGGTAATGATAAGGGATGGCATAGAGGTGGATGTTTCTCTGATTTCATCACTCTATTTTTATTTCACAACCCGTGGAGTTTACAGGCTGAATGCCCTTGCAAGGAGGGTTGATGGCTCAGCAACAATTGAAGAGGCATGTTCAAGGTTAAATGAAATGGGCTTAAAGACGGAACTGGATCTGGAGAGGGAGCTCTATGAACGTAAGAGTGGAGAGAAGTGAGGTAAGGGGTTCCGTAACACCTCCACCATCAAAAAGCTATACCCATCGAGCCCTGATATCCGCATCCCTGAGCAAAAAATCCAGAATTCTGAGACCTCTGTTATCGAGGGACACATGGGCAACAGTACGGGGTTGCAAAATTATCGGAGCGGATATGCAACTGAGAGGAGAAGAGATGGAAGTGAGGGGAACGGAATCAATTGAACCATCAGAACGGTATTTTTCAGCGGACAACTCAGGTACAACGCTGAGATTTTTCACATCGCTCCTATCTCATTCCAGCAGAGAGGTGACCATAGATGGAGATGAATCCCTCAGACAGAGAAATAGCCTCCCGCTTATAAATGCTCTGAACCGGCTCGGAGCAAGAATTTCCAGTAAATCGGGTAAACCACCGATAAGGGTCAGGGGAATTCTGAGGGGTGGATCTGTTGAGATCGATGCCTGGAGCTCTCAATTTCTTTCATCCCTGCTGATATCACTCCCCCTGTGCAGTGTGGAGAGCAGAGTACATGTCAAAAATCTCAGATCAAAACCATACGTGGACATAACGGAAGAAATCCTGAATGAATCCGGGATAAAGTTCTTCAGAGATGAAGACTACAGGTTATACGGGATTGAAGGTGAACAGAGTTACAATCTAAGAAGATTCAGAATTCCCATAGATTTCTCCTCTGCATCGTTCATGATTGCCCTGGGGGTTCTAAGTGGGGAGGTTGAAATAGATGGGGCGGTGAGATCTCGCCAGGGTGATGAGAGGATAGTTGATATTGTCAGGGATATGGGTGGGGAAATAAGATGGAGAAATGGAAAGATAATCTCCAGAAAATCTGAGCTGGAGGGCATAACGATTGAGGGAAGAGATGTACCCGATCTCGTTCCTGTGGTGGCAATCCTAGGGTCAGTTGCGAAAGGAAAAACCGAAATTACGGATATCGGGCATCTCAGGGAAAAGGAAAGTGACAGGATAAAATCCATAAGTGTGAATCTGAAAAAGCTGGGTGTGGATGTGAGAGAAATGGAGGATGGGCTGGTAATCCAGGGAAAGGAAAGGATCGAGGGAGGGAGGATTGATAGTTATGGAGATCACAGGATTGCCATGGCATTTTCTGTCCTTGGAACTGCTTCAATTAAGGGAATTGAGGTTATAAATGCAGGAAATGTTTCAGTTTCGTATCCCGAGTTTTTCAGAGATATCAGGTCACTTGGAGCGAGGGTGATATTTCAATGAACACTTTCGGCAGAATGTTCAGAGTGACAACATGGGGAGAGAGCCATGGAAGGGCCGTGGGAGCGGTGGTTGATGGCTGTCCCTCGGGACTCGAACTCGATGAGGAGGACATAAACAGAGAACTGAGGAAGAGAAGGCCCGGATTCAGTATCCTGACAAGTGGCAGGAGGGAGGAGGACAGGGTTGAGATCATGTCGGGAGTTTTTGAAGGTCTCACTCTGGGCACACCCATAAGCATGATCATACACAACAGGGATGTGGATTCTGCGCCTTATATGGAAATAAAGGACATCATCCGACCCGGTCATGCAGATCTCACATATCTGGAAAAATTCGGTATAAGGGACTGGCGTGGAGGTGGAAGGTCATCTGCAAGGGAGACCGCAGGAAGAGTTGCAGGGGGGGCAATTGCCAGAAAGTTAATAGGCCTCCATGGGGTCGAGGTTCTTGCCCATGCCATTGAGATCGGAGGTGTCAGATCACGGGCAGATTATGCGGATTTTGAGGGATTGAAGAGTACTGTGGAGAGAAGTGAGATCAGGTGTGGAGACCCTCATGCCGAGAAGGAGATGATTGAAAAAATACTCAATGCAAAAAAAGAGGGGGACAGCGTGGGAGGGGTTGTGGAGGTGATCGTAAGAAATCCCCCTCCGGGAATTGGTGAGCCCGTATTTCTCAAGCTCGACGCATATCTGGCTCTTGGAGCCATGACCGTTGGTGCGGTTAAGGGTGTTGAGTTCGGAGATGGATTTGAGCTGGCACGGAAAAGGGGGAGTGAGGCTAACGATGAACCATACTTACAGAAGGGGAGGGTAAGATTCAGAACAAACAGGGCAGGGGGGATTCTCGGGGGGATATCAACCGGCGAGGATATAATAATGCGGGTTGCGGTGAAACCAACGCCATCCATCTCAAAACCGCAGAAAACGGTCAACATTAAAACCCTGAAAGAAGAAGAGATACAGGTAAGGGGCAGGCATGACCCCTGCATAGTACCGAGAATAGTTCCAGTGCTTGAGGCAATGACCTCCATTGTAATAGCAGACTGCATGATGTTACAGGGATTGATTCCCAGAAAGCTGAAATAACCTCATTCCCTGTAAATTTCCTCATTTATCAGCGGGATAACAGCCATGGTAACTGCAATTTTAGTGATATCTTCTCTACTAAGCCTGTTTTTTGTCAAAAAACCTATTGACCCATGTTTCCTGCCTATCTCACTTATGCCCGAAATTTGTTCCATGACCTCTCCAACTTCCTTGCCTCTATCAACCTCCCTCACAACACGGGGAGGATATTCAAATCCCGGGCCTGCTCCAATGAAAATATTTTCTCCATCATAAATCCCACAGAACTGAAAGTCAAGATAACCGGTTAGTGTGTGAGGAAACTCAAGAAGTCCCGCCTCAATACCCACTGAATAATCCACATCGGATGAATAAGCTCTTCTGGCTCTGTTGATCGCCCCGGATATGACCTCATAATTTTTTGGCTGGCGGGAAACCCCTGAATCAACCTTTCTCGGAACCACCTCAGCATCACCAAAGAACTCTGAAAAAACACTTTTAACCGCTCTTATTTTTACAGGATTTGTTGAGCCAACTGCTATTCGCATAGAACCTCGCCATACCGATCTATCTCTCCATTTTTTATTCTCGTTGCTGAAATCGGCTTTCCATCACCTGCAACAACAAAATCAACCCTCACTATTTCTATGGGCCTCTTTCCCATTTCTTCCCTTTTTTTATTGATCTGCATTGCAACAGGTAGAGTTTCGGGAGAAACAACGAGATAGTCAAAATCCTCTTCTAAGGTTGTTCCGAAGGGGTCTTTTAACTTCACTATTGTCACATCAATGCCATGCTTTCTTCTGACGTATTGCCTTACATTTTCTGCCCTGATGTGGAATGGTAAAACAGTCCTGAGCCTTTTCCTGGCCATCTCATCCGAGGTTATACCTATGAGGGTATTTTCCTTCCCGATTTCAATGGCCTTATCGATCAGAGCCTTATGCCCTTCATGGAGGGGTTCGAAAGTACCACCGAGAGCAACCTTCATTGATGTGGGAAAGACAGGAATTGGTTAAAAAAATATCGATTTCGTTCAGACAGGAACATCCCAGACTGGCTCCCAGTTTTTCTGTGATTTTTCAAACGGTATTATCTTCCCTATCAGACTTGCAACCCTCTTTTCCTCGTAATCATTTCTGATCCTGTGCTTCATGTCGAGGGGTATAAACGGATAAAATCTGAACGTATCATATCTGAAAACAAGGTAGAGAGGATACTTCCCATCAAATTTGAACAGGGAATACTTGAGATGTTTTCCTCTGTCCCTGACCGTTTTGTGGATCATGTATGATGCTTCGACAGCCCCATTGATATCCCTGTGATGCACGAGAGTCCAGATGGAGTCGTTCTGCGGTTTTACATCTATACTGGCTCCATACCCTCTCCTGAAGAGATTCAGAAACTCCTGAAATCTGCCATCATTTAAAATATTCCTGTCCCTTATCTTGATCTCCGCAATATTCTGAGATCTGAACCCGAGATACAGCTCAAGCTCTCTCATACTGCTGGCGAGAGAGTATATATTCTCCGGTTTTTTTCTGGCCAGAATATTCATCTTCCCACAAACCTCATCATTTCCTGGAGCCTTTCTATCCTCTTCTCAACAGGTGGATGTGTTGAGAACAGGGAGAGTATTGTCTCGCCTGAAATGGCCGGTATTATAAAGAAAGCATTGGCACCCTCAACCTCCTTGAGATACCTCCCCGGAATTCTGGATATATTTCCGCTTATTTTCTGGAGTGCACTTATAAGGGCCGATGGATTCCCCGTTATGATTGCGCTTCCCCTGTCTGCAGAGAACTCCCTGTATCTGGAAAGGGCTCTTATTAAGAGGAAGCTTATAAACCAGATTATTGCGGAAACAATTCCGATGATAATGGCGCTGTTGTCCCTTCTCCTGCTCCATAAGCTTGCATAGAACGCGTATCTCATTATGAACCATGCAACTGTGGCGAGAAAACTGGAGACTGTAAGGATCATCATGTCTCTGTTCTTGATGTGGCTCAATTCGTGCCCGATAACTGCAGTAAGCTCCTCTCTGTTAAGCGTACGAAGAAGACCTTCCGTTACCGCCACCACTGCCCTTTTCCTGCTTCTACCTGTTGCAAAGGCGTTTGGCACGGGGGTTTCTGCAATTGCAATCCTCGGTTTTGGCAGTCCGGCCTTCCTCGCCAGATCCTCCACAATCTCATGGAGTTCGGGATATTCCGATTCACCGACAACCCTGGCACCTGTTGCCATCAGAACGAGTCTGTCGGAGAAGAAGTACTGGACAAAAAGAAATATTCCTGCGAATCCAGCAATCAAACCAAAACCCAGACCGAAGTACCAAAGTATGCTGAGAAATACAACATAGATTACAAAAAGCAGAAATGATGTGAGTATCATCCTGAACGTCAGTCCCCAGTCCTTAGGCCATCGACCCCTCATACCACCCATCCATATTAATTGGATCTACCTGCTTAAAAATGTTTCCCCATCCCTGAGAGCACATCATGATTTTTATTGAATAAAAGGAGGGTGGGAATCGAAAATATTTCTGATTTCAATTAAGATTCTGACAAATATTATAAGATCAAAGATAGATGTGGAAGTATAATATGTGGTCTATGTAGAACCATGAGATCTTTTTTCAGTATTTTCCATCTTTAATATTTCAGTCTCAATATAATCCTTCAACGCAACCGCATTGTTTAGATCTCTGTTTCTGGCACCAAAAAGGAGAGTTACATTCCTCTCCCTGGATTCTTCAACTATAACATTTATGAGATCTTTTTTCTCCTCGAGCTCGATGAAATATCTCCTCCTGAATTCGTCCCATCTATCTCTCCTGTGGCCGAACCATTTTCTCAGCCCGGAACTCGGAGCGATGTCCTTGAGCCATATGTCAATTCTGGCCTCGCTTTTCCGGAGTCCCCTGGGCCACAAT
>WAJW01000005.1 GCA_015523685.1 Archaeoglobaceae archaeon | reverse complement strand
GCTCAATACCTCAAACTTCTCAAACCTGTAATCCTCTCCTGAATTATGGGTAACTGATCCCATTCCATATCAGTTCCTGCGGACTCAAAATCTCCTGTCAATACACATAGAGGATAAAAGTAAAAAAGTGAGGTCCCAGAGTGTTTGATATGATTGCACTGCCCTGATTTTAATAAAGGTGGAGTCTTATCTCCATCCTGTTGAAAGGGATGGCTTTTGAAGTTTTTTGGAGAAAAAACCTCACCTGATGCGGTATTCTATGAAGTAAGGCACGTATCTCAGCTGTGAGATGATGGAGATCTCTTATTCATCTATATATTTTCAGGAGTATCTCTCTGACCTCACTCTCTGAAAGTCTTCTCCCCGCCTTTTTTTCGAGCATCTCCATGAATGTTGCATCTCTGAGGAGATCTTCCACGCTCTTTTCTCCCTCTCTGAGAACGCTTAAAGGGTCTTTTCCGGGAATTATATCTTTCAGAACTTCTTTGATATATCTTTCAAGCATCATGATGCATTATGCCTGAACTGGTTATTAACCTTTTGTACTCATCAGATTGTGGGGAAATTAACAACTTTTTTATGGGTGGGCCATTCAAAGATGGAAGGGTGAGGTACATGGTGAAAATAGGCGTATTTAAAATGGGGGCAATTGGAACAGCCTTGTTAATAGAACTCCTTCTGGATGAGAGAGCAGACAGAGAGGATATCAGTGTAAGGGTTGTAACAACGGGGGCGAAGATGCAGGAGGAAGAGGTTAGTGCTGTCGAAAAGCTAAAGGAATTTGATCCTGAACTTGTAATCGTTATCAGTCCCAATGCAACTCTTCCCGGGCCCTCCAAGGCAAGGTCTGCCTTTGAAGGAAGGCCCGTGATAGTGATAAGTGACGCTCCTGCCAAAAAGGCAAGGGAGGAGTTTGAGGAAAAGGGATTCGGTTACATCCTTGTGAATGCAGATTCGATGATTGGAGCCAGAAGGGAGTTTCTTGATCCAACAGAGATGGCACTGTTCAATTCAGATGTGATAAGGGTTCTTGCAGGAACCGGAGCTTTCAGGGTAATACAGAAGGCCATTGACGCTGTTATAGATTCACTTAAAGAGGGTAAAGAGCCAGAACTTCCAAGGATTGTATTAACTGCAGATAAGGCTGTCGAGAACGGTGGATTTTCAAACCCGTATGCAAAGGCAAAGGCGTACGCTGCATACACAATAGCAGAGAAAGTTGCAGATCTCAATGTCAGGGGATGCTTTATGATCAAGGAGATGGAGAGATACATACCTGTTGTCTCCGCAGCTCATGAAATGATGAGAATCGCTGGAAAACTGGCTGATGAGGCAAGAGAAATCGAAAAAGGAATTGATACAGTGCTGAGGACTCCTCACAGCAGGAAGGGAGAAGTGCTCCAAAAAACTGCTTTGATGGATAAACCATCATGATTCAGATATGAATAGGAGATCAATCATCATTCTGGGTTTTATTTTTTCCTCAATTCTTGTCTATTCTGAAATCTTCATAATTCTCATGGATATGGAAGGGAGAAGATACTCCTTTGCAGATGCCTTTTACTGGGTTATATCTACGATAACCACCGTGGGGTATGGAGATATAACGTTCACGTCCCTGGCCGGGAAAATATTCAGCATAATTGTGATGTTGAGTGGTGTCGCATATATCTTTGGAGTGGGTTTCCCCTTCCTTGTGGTTCCCTGGATAGAAAAGAAGTTCCTTCTGGTTCTTCCCTCTGTTTATGAAGGAAAAGACCATGTTGTTGTATGTGGTTACAATGAGTTTGTTAAAGAGCTCATTTCAGAGCTTGAACATAATAAAGAGAAATATGTTGTGGTTGTGGATGACAGAGATGTTGCAAGGGAACTCATAGAGGATGGGATCAGCTGTGTTTATGGTGATATGTCCATCAAAACTTTTCAGGATGTGGGCGTAAAGCAGGCGAGGTGCATTGTTACTGCATTCAAAGAAGATGCAAAGAATGCCGAGGTTCTCATAACCCTGATGGATGTGAACACTCCGAAAATCGCTGTTGTTGAGGACCCGTCTTATGCAAGATATCTATCATACGCAGGTGCCACCAGGATTGTATCTGCCAAGGGTCTTCTGGGGCTTTTCATGGCCAAAAAGGTTCTCGATCCAATAACTGGTAAGCTCAGTTCGTCAATAAAGGTCTTTGAGGGTCTGAACCTTGCAGAGATATTCATTAAGGAAACGAGTGATATAGTGAATAAGACTCTGGAGAATTCCAGGATAAGAGAAAGAACGGGATGCACGGTTGTGGGCATGTGGAAAGATGGAGAGATTCTGCTGAATCCTTCCCCTGATGAGATCATAAAAAGGAATTCTGTCCTCATAGCAGTTGGAAGTGAGGATCAGTTGAAGAAATTGCAGAATATTGCGATGGGATTGGAATGAAGAGAGTACTCCTTATCGGTTACGGAAATGTTGGACAGATGGTGGCAAAGATGCTCGTAAGAGCTGGACAGAGAGTTCTGGTTGTTGACAGGGATTTCAGAGAGGTTCAGGAAGAGGGACTTGAGTTCCTCAGGGGTGATGCCCTTGATGAGAAACTCTGGAAGACAATTGACCTGAGCGAATTTGAGATAGCAGTGGTTGCTTTACCGAGGGATATAGATGTCACATTCTGCATACTTATTCTGAAGAATACAAACTCTTCACTCCCCGTAATAGCAAGGGCCAATAACATGAGCAGTGTTGAGAAGATATACAGGGCCGGTGCTGATTATGTTGCTCCCCTGTCATCAATTGCCGCTCAGATGACCCTGCGTGTCATCCTTGGAGGCTCAGAAATTTCTGAAGACATAGCTCCAATAACAGAGATGGTTGAGATAGAGAGGTACAGCATTGTCAGAGATTCCCCCCTTGAGGGTAAAAAATTGAGGGATACTGGAATCAAGGAGAAGACGGGAGCAATTGTGCTGGGTATAAAGGATGGTGAAGGCAGGGTAATACAGCCTGATCCTGATGTCAAGCTCGAGGAGGGAATGGTTCTTGCTGTTTTCGGCACCAAAGAGCAGATTGAAAAGTTTAAAAGGATTTTTGGTGAATGACAAAAAATACATTTCTGTCCATGTCATCCATACTCATGAAATCCCCTTCCCGCCTTTCTTCCTGTATATCCTGCATTGACAAGCTTTTTCAGTATCTGCGGTGGTTTGTATCTCTCTCCAAGCTCTTTCTCGAGATATTCATAGAAACTAAGAACCACATCGAGTCCCATCAGATCAGCAAGCTCAAGTGGCCCCATGGGGTGATTGAAGCCATACCTGGCTATATCATCGATTGATCTTGCATCTGCTATTCCCGCTTCAAGAATCCTCATTGCCTCAATAACGAAAGCCGAATGCATCCTTGTTGACACGAATCCAGGGCTGTCGTTTATAACCACCGGCGTTTTTCCGAGTTTTTTACTCAGGTCAACCGCTATATTGACCGTTTCTTCAGAAGTTTTCAATCCCCGAACAATCTCCACAAGTTTCATAACGGGAGCTGGATTGAAGAAATGCATCCCTATAACTTTATCAGGCCTCCGTGTGGCAGACGCCAGTTCAGTAATGCTCAGGGAAGACGTTGTTGAAGCCAGTATGACATCTTCCCTGCACAGGGCATCCACCTCCCTGAAGATCTGTTTTTTAACTCTCATGTCTTCTATCACGGCCTCCACAACAAAATCAGCATTTTTGCAGGTTTCTTCCATTGAAACAGTTCCTTTGATGTTGTTCAGAATGTTATCCTTCTGTTTCTGTGTCATTCTTCCCTTCTCCACACTTCTGATGAGGTACTTTTCTATCGAGTCCATCCCCTTTTTAACCGAATTCTCTCCCCGGCCTTTCATAAAAACCCTGAGCCTACTTCAGCAAATACCCGGGCTATCCCGGAACCCATGATCCCGGTTCCAATAATCGCTATACTTTTAATTTTCAATTTACCACCCCTCATCTCATATTTTTTTAATTGTATGTAGAGGTTTCTGAATGATGTGGAACATTTACTCATCCACCGAAAAATCAAAATCCAATTTGTCAGAGAGAAGATGAGTGTGATTTTGATGTATCCTCTGGCTTACGTATGGATCACGGATCACTGGCCTGTGATTGAGTTAAGGGACAGAAAGGCATCAATAAACTTTATACCAGAATAACTGTTACTGGAATGTTTTTATCGATTTTTTAAACATATTGATGGGTGAAATTCAATCAACCTTTGCTTCTCTTCTTGCAGTGTTCAGAAAGAGGCTGATGAGGAGCTTATATTC
>WAJW01000004.1 GCA_015523685.1 Archaeoglobaceae archaeon | reverse complement strand
ACCTTGTGGATGAGAAAAGATACAGGAGGTTCAGTGAATCCAACATAGCATTCAACACGGTCTCGAAAAAACTCGGTCACTACTGGGTTGAGGAATACCTGCAGAACATGTTCAAGAATCTCGAAAAGAACAGAATATCTTCCCTTTCCGGAGATGGTTATCCTGATGCAAGACTCTATGTTTCACTCTACGCCGGATCAAGGACCTTCAATGCTATTATTGGGCCGTACGGAGAGGGAAGGGAGAACATGGGTTATTTAAGCTGGAATCCCCTGCTCGTCCCTGAGAAACTGTATAAGCAGAAACCCATCAGAATACCTTCCGATAAACTGTCCAGAGTTGTAAAAAGAGCCGCCTTATTCTATGGAGCGGATAAAGCGGGTATCGCAGAGCTCGACAGGAAATGGGTGTACAGCGAGACAGAAAAGGAAATGGAAGATGGAACCCGGGTTATAAAAAAAATAGTTTTTGAGGAGGTTGATCAGCCGTATGAAGATGATGAAAAGCTGGTGATTCCCGAAAAGGTTAACAGAGCGGTTGTTCTGATCTTCAAACATGATTACGATTTTATAAAATGCTCTCCAGATATGCCAGCAACCACCGCAACAAATTTTGGATATGCGAGGATGGGGTTTACAGCGGTAACTCTCGCTGAGTTCATAAGAGCAATGGGCTACACTGCAATTCCGTGCATGAACGACACTGCAATGAGTGTTCCCCTCGCCATAGATGCGGGTTTAGGCGAATTTGGGAGACACGGTCTCTTGATAACGCCAGAATTTGGCTCAAATATAAGGATTGCCAAAGTTCTTACAGACATGCCCCTCAAACCTGACAAACCGGTTGAACTTGGAATCAAAAAGTTCTGTCAGGTATGCAAGGTGTGTGCCGATAAATGCCCCTCAAGCTCAATCCCCCACGATGATGAACACTCATGGGAGGGGAATTCAAAATGCAACAATCCCGGGGTCTACAAGTGGTATGTTGATGTTGAAAAATGCCTCAGATTCTGGATCTCCAACGGAGCGAGCTGTTCAAACTGCATCGCTTACTGTCCATTCACCAAACCTGAGGGTTTCTCTCACGACATAACGAGATGGTTCATAAAACACGTGCCCCAGCTGGACAGACTCTGGGTCTGGTTCGATAAAATTCTGGGATACGAGAACAAGAAGAGAGCAGAGGAGTTATGGGAATGAGATGCTGTTCAAAAGATTATACCAGCCAGATAAAGCGCATAGCGAAGAAGAAAGGTGCAGATCTGGTGGGTATAGCAGATGCCGGGGTGATGAACAGAAACCCTCCTGATCCCGTGTGGCCTCAGACACCCGAAAGGATATGGAAAGAGTGTAGATCAGTTATTGTTATAGCAAAACACCTTCCCTGGGGAGTTTTCAGGTCAGATGATCTTCCCACAAAACTCTATGTTCCCCATCTCGTTATGAACAGGCTTGATGAGATTGCTCTCGATATAACCTATTCCATTGAGGAACTGGGGTTCAGGGCCACACCCATACCTCAGAACATAACAGATACTGAACTCAAAAGGGGCACTTATGGATCCCTTTCCCTGAGACATGCGGCGGTAGAAGCAGGCCTCGGTACCCTTGGCCTCAACCTAAACCTTCTCACACCAGAATATGGGCCCAGAGTTTACCTTCAGGCGATTCTTACCGACATGTCATTAACTCCTGACATACCCATGAAAAGGTCTCTCTGCCCCGGCCCCTCATGTGGGAGGTGCCTTATGGTGTGTCCAGCTGACTCCATAGGACTCTTCAAGAATGATAAGAGAAAATGCAGTGCATACGCCCAGAGATATGGAGTGTCTGCTCTCATGAACCACATACTAAAAATCACCGGAACTGGAGATGAAGAGGAGATCAGAAACCTGGTGAGAAGTATGGAGACCGTGAATTTCTGGCAGGCCCTCAGGACAGGTTCAGGGGCATATGGTGGCTGTCTGAGATGCTGGGAGGTGTGTCCCGTTGGAAACGATTACAGGAAACATCTGAGTGATGTGCATTCAAAAATTCCTGCCAGTGGTGAGAGGAAGGAGAGGTTGAAACAGATGATGGATGAGATCAGGCATCCGGAAGACACCCCAGCTATCCATTCAATGCGGTGGATAGGTAAAATGAGATAGGAGTGGTTTTATATTGAACTGCTCATTTAGAGTGTGAATGAATCGGTGTTAAGGTGGTAATAGGATGGAGGATGGAGAGAAGGTGTATGTTGAACTTGCATCGTATCTGAGCATGATATACCTGAGATGGATGTCTGACGTTAAGGATCTTATAAAGCTTTTGAAGATGGTGTTCAGTCCTGAAGAGGCGAGGGCTT
>WAJW01000003.1 GCA_015523685.1 Archaeoglobaceae archaeon | reverse complement strand
CCAACGATTTGATGAAAAGAGGAGATAGCACTTCTATATTAACCCTCCAGATTTCCTCAATCAGATTTGGATTAGGAGAATGAGTGGGTAGAAAAACAAAGATTATGTCCAACTTTCTTGCTTTTCTCTTTATTTTATCTGGTCAGTTCGATCTGAAGTTATCCAGAATAATAATTATGGTTTTATCTGGATGCTCTTTCCTTACCTCCTCCAGAAATTCACATAAAGATTTTTTAGAGTTCTCCTTTAAAGCTACAACCCTTTCTCCATTTATTGCATAGAACCCAAAGACATTTGCTTTAAACTTTGTAGTGTCATTCTTTACAACTGGTTTGCTAAAAGACCAGAGTCTTTGAGAATCCAAAGTAGTCTAAGGTGAGGTCTCATCCATAAATCCTATGTAATTTTCCAGATGTGAATCAAATTCTCCAAGTTTTTTAGGTCTTTTTCGGCGTTCTCAGGCTGTGGACTTTCTGATAAAGCTTAACATATTTCATTCCAAATGATGTCAGTATCCCACTAACCTGCTTGAAAGAGAATTCCCACAATTCTGTATTTGATAAGTCCTCTAACCTCTTTTGCTCAGAAGGTCTTGGTACCTGGTTTTAGACCCTTTGAATCCTTTTCATTCCACTCGCCAAGCCATGCGTAGTCAGTAACCTTGCCCATTACGACTTTTTCTGCTGTTTGAGTGGCCTCTGCAACTTTGTAAAATTCTTTGATGAAGAAAAGTTTCCTGAGGTCTTCTGAACAAATTTTAACAACTTCTTTCTCAGGTTTTCGTCCCATATATTCAAAAGTATGGTTACTGGATAAAAATGTTTGTCTAATATGCTAAGATAAGGGTTAAAGTCCTGAAGGGCGAAGATGAAAATTCTTTGTTTTAACTAATTTTATTGTAATCAACTATCTTACATACATACCTAAACAAAAATCTTAAAATTACATGATTGTCTTGATATTTTGAGCTATATGATAAAGATACCCAAATGCATGAGTACACAACACCCGGATAACGTGAACATTCCGTTTTTTGCGGAAAATGCTGAACTTACAGGAGATGATGAAATAAAAGAATCATACTATGCATTTTCACACCTTGGATGTGATGAGCAGATGTGGGATTATGAAGGGAAGGAGGTAGATAATTTTGTTGTAAAAAAACTATTGACAAAATATGAATCATATTTTTGGAAAAATAGGTTAGGAAATGACGTATTTATAACTTATAGAGTCCCGAATCCTACGATTGAAAAAAATGAAGCAAAAATCTTATTAGAGACGTTAGAGAGTATTCCCAGATCATTTGACACAGCTAAGGCATTTTACGGAGATGATATACCTCCAATATTTGAAGTTATTCTTCCAATGACATCTTCTTCACAGGAATTAAATAGAATTTATAGATATTATTCTGAAATTGTTGTTGGAAAACAGAATATAGCACTTGGAAAAGAAGATATAACAATCGCCGAATGGATTGGAAAATTTAAACCTGAAAAAATTAACGTTATACCCCTATTCGAAGATGCACGCCGAATGCTAAATTTAGATTATATTATGGGAGAATACCTACGGGATAAAGATGTTGAGTATCAAAGAGTTTTCTTGGCAAGATCAGACCCATCATTAAATTACGGCCTCATTAGTGCAGTTCTTTTAAATAAAATTGCCCTTCAAAAGCTTCAAAGATTTTCTGAGAATACTGGTTTAAAAATATATCCTATTCTTGGTTTGGGTAGTTCCCCTTTTAGAGGAAATCTTAGTCCTCAAACTGTAGATAGAATTGCTAAAGAATATCCTAGCGTTTACACATTCACCATTCAATCATCATTCAAATATGACCACCCATTTGAGAAAGTCAGAAGAGCTATAAAAAAACTAAAAAAGAGAAAAATAAATCATCCTGATGAAGTAGATGAGAAAATATGTTTAGAGATAATCAAAAAATATACTCAAGAATATACAAGACAGATCAAAACATTGTCAAATATAATTAATAAGGTTTCAAAATATATTCCTTCCAGAAGGAAAAGGAAATTACATATAGGCCTTTTCGGATATTCACGTAATACAAATGGAGTTGAACTTCCAAGAGCGATACCGTTTACAGCCGCTTTTTATTCCATTGGTTTACCTCCAGAAATTCTTGGTATAAATGCCTTAGATGATAGCGAAATCCAATTTGTTAAAGAGATTTATGTAAATTTTGATAGTGACTTAAAAGACTCTTTCAGATATCTCAACCCAGATACAAATTTTTATAAAAAAATATTTGGAGCGAAAAACAAAGAATTTCCAGTAGATTTTCAAATAGATGAAGAACACAAAATAATAACAGAGCATATTTCAAATTTACTAAGAAAAAACAGAACTATGGATTTAAAAGAACATATCTTAAGAGCTTCATATTTAAGGGGATTTTTAGGATAACCATGTCATCAAACATGAAACCATTACATTAACAAATTATGAATCATCTGGTATTGGGACAAAGTTCTATTAGTCTCTAACAACAACCATTTAAGCCCATCACCCGATATACCTCTTGAGAACATCAACCTTTGCTGAATTTCCAAAAGGTGTTACTCTTTTCTCAAAAACAACCTCAACCTCTTCTTTCAGCACAAAATCCCTTTCTTCACCTTAACCCTTCTCATAATAATTTAGTATATTAATGAAATGTAAATGTAAAGTAAAATGTATATTAATGAAATACGGTTCAATTCTGAGCATAAATCCCAATTTTAGAGCAACAAAGAAGATGGTTAGGATGGTTAGGGAACTTATGGAAGTTCTGGATGAAATAGTTGAGGGAGTGAGACAGGAGGAGAAAAGCTTATCCCTACGCAAAATGGAAACAAAAGAGGGAAATTCAAGTAAAGGCTAAGAAAACTTACAAATTACGTTAGGAAAGCTGTGCCGTAATCAGAATTCAGAAAAGAGTATGAAGGCCAAAGAAAGTCAATCTGGAGAGAAGAACGATGCTTTTCCTGTTTGCAAGGCTGATGGACTAATCATACAGAGACATTGAGGAGCTTTTAGGAGTTGTGTGAACCTCTTTTCGGAATTAAAGTTAGCTTCAAGACAATAGAAAAGCTTTACTCGGACGAGGAGGTAAAGATAGCTTTACACAACCTCTTCATTCTTTTGTTGAAGTATGGGAAAGTTTCAGAAGACTTTAAGGAGATGGAACAGGTCAAAGCTTAGCCATCACTAAGCACTACAGAAGCAATCCGAAGAAGAAAGGTAAAGATTTTCGCTACGTTTTTAGGATGATAGACCTTGAAACGGGGATGTATATGGGATTGGGTTATTCTTCAAGATCTGAGAAAGATGCTTTCAACAAAGCTATAAACGTGCTAAGGGGACGGGAGTAAAGATAAATTCCATTTCCCAGGATAGGTATAACAGTATAAAGAGAGTTCTGAGGATATTTGATGCAGAGACGGCTGTATACGCCATTCCAAAGTAAAATCTGCCAAAGAAGGATTTGATTGGCTCAGAGTTATAGAGAGGATTGTTGAAACGCAATACAGATTTCTTAAAAGGTAATCCAAAAGGAATCTGAGCAAATCAGGTTTTTCTGCTCATAAGAGGAGATTTGGATTGTTGATAAGGCAGAGAAGAGAGAGAGATACGGCCCTGTTTACTGTTGGTCTTTGGCACAACGTATTTGCGGTGAGAATGGCGAGATAGTTTTGTCTCAGTTCCAGACAAATTTCAGAGATTACCAAAAATTTAAAAAGGGTGAAAATTGTGAATGGCACAGGAGGAAGAAATATGAGACTGAAAGATAAAGTTGCACTTGTTACCGGTGCGGGAAGAGGAATAGGAAGGGAGATAGCGTTCACTCTTGCAAAAGAAGGAGCCAGAGTTGCCGTGAACGATATAAACAGAGAAATGGCGGAAAAAACTGCAGAAGACATAGGAAAAGAGGGATACGATGCCATTGGGATTAAAGCAGACATAACAGACCTGGATGAAGTTCAGAAAATGGTGGATGAGATCAGAGAAAAGTTCGGGGCAGTCGATATTCTTGTTAACAACGCGGGATACTGGACCATAAAGCAGTTCAAGGATACCACACCTGAGGACTGGAATAAAGACATAGGAATATGCTTTATAGGAACCATGAACTGCTGTAAAGCTGTCCTTGAAGATATGATGGCCAGAAAATACGGGAGGATAATAAACATAGCCTCTGATGCTGGGAGAGTTGGAGAGCCATTTCTGTCAGTTTATTCGGGGGCAAAAGCTGCGGTGATAGGCTTTGCAAAAGCCCTTGCCAAAGAAGTGGCAAGGTATAACATAACTGTAAACAATGTCGCCGCGGGAGTTACGAAAACTCCGGGAGTGGAGGGATTCGTAAGCATGATAGGGGAGGATAAACTCGTAAAAGCCTACCCGATGAGAAGACTTGCGGATCCAAAGGATATAGCAAACGCTGTACTTTTCTTCGCACTTGACGAGTCGGGATACATCACCGGCCAGACACTGAGTGTGAGTGGAGGCTACACAACAATATAACCCCATCTTTTATTTTTATACCTTAAGCTTGAGGGGAAAAACTGAATACATGGAGGCACCTGAATCCATCCCATGAACATGGACGAAGACTGGATCGATGATATTGATATTGAAATCGAAGAGGAAAGCTATCCCGCAACAGAGGTGCTCGTCGAGGAGCACAGACAGATTGAAAAGGCCCTTGAGATTCTGGAAAAAGCGGTTCGAAACGGTGTTTCAGATCCTGAGCTGTATGAGAGACTTGCGGATTTTTTTTCAGGCTATGCAGACAGGATCCACCATGGCAAGGAGGAGGAAATCCTCTTTAAGGTGCTGAAAAGAACAGCTCCGGAGCACATACTGGAAATAGTCAGTGCTCTTGAATCCGATCACGTTACTGGCAGGGATCTCGTGGGCAAGATGAGGAAAAATTCTGAGAACTTTGATTCCCTGAAAGACTTCGCCCTCTCATACGTCTCATTTCTAAGAGATCATATACTCAGAGAGGATGAAGGTCTTTTTCCATCGATGCATCCATACCTGAGCAGAGATGAGGAAGAGATCATTGCATCTGAATTTGAGAAAGTTGATGCAGAGAGGAGCAGAGATCACTACGAAGAGCTGTTGAGAGACATTGAAAAACAGTTTTCGAATTCTGAAAATTAAAAGAGAGCCTTTTCCGGCTCAAATTAATCTATTTTTACATGGGATCTACAGAAATTTATCTCCGTCCATCGAAACTCCGTAGAAATTCACGTGAATGAAGGGCTGTTCCACACCGTTGGGAAGAGTGAACCCGGTTGGAACGGGACTGTCAACAGGCCCATCCGGAGTTACCTTTGTTGGTGGCAGAATCAGATGGATCTCAAGTTCAGAGGGTTTAGCAGGTTCAAATCCCAGCTTGAAGTTGTCATCTCTCAGCCTTTCGGTAACCATGAGATGGATAACCCTCTTGCTATCCACGAGCTTGCCGTTCAGGTAGATATCTCCGTATCCCCACAGGGTGACGTAGGAGAACATGGACGGCATAAGTGGAGTGCCTATTTCCGTGGTTCCGTGCATGTACACATCAGTTCCGACCCCACCGAAGAACTGGTGCTCAGGCCCTACCGGAATCAACTTTTCAAGCACAACCCTGTAGGTATTCTTGCCTGAAGGATCCGTGAAGGTGGCGACCATACTCGCCTCATCCTTTGAAGCAGGTGTATCCGTTGGGGTCATATCCCTTACTGACAGACTTATCTCCCCCGTGATCTTCTTCACATTATTCGAAAAAGGTCCGGGAGCAGTTGTCGTTGTAAAGGATCTTCCATCTTCACTCACACCTCTCATTTCAAGAGGGAGCAGATTTGTCTTCAGGGGATTGTCCGGGGTTCCAAAAACCTCTGGATCAAGTGCCCTCCTGCCCGGAAGCATCCAGATCACATCTCCCTTTGCATTCACAGTAACTTCCGTACCTTTTACTTCTTTTGCGGGGCTGAGTGAATAACCGATCAGCCCCCCGATAACGAGTCCAGCAATCACACCCAGAATAAGTGCGATTCTGCCTTTACCTACCATTTTTTAACACCTTCTATTAAGTTAAACGTATATGCAAAATCAAATTATAAATAATCTTCCCCTTTTCTGTATTCTTATATTATGCATATATATGCCTATGAAGAAATCTAAATTTAAAATCAGTCTTCAACTCTCTTTTTGAACTCAGATGGAAGATTGAGAACCGTTGCGAGGCCTATAAAATTATTCTTGGATATCGATCCGTCAGAGATCTCCTTGAGTATGCTCTTTGCATTAAATGCGACTCCCAGACCGGCGTTTTTTATCATAAGAGTATCGTTCGCGCCATCTCCAACTGCGACGATATCATCCCTGCTTATTCCCTCTATCCTTGCAAGTTCCTCAATTATCTCTGCCTTCACTTTTGCATTGATTATCCTTCCCTTTATATTCCCTGTGAGTTTTCCGTTCTTGATTTCAAGTTCGTTGCCGAAGGCATAATCAAATCCAAGTTCGTTTTTCAGCCTGTCTGTGAAATAGCTGAAACCACTGCTTACAATGGCAGTTTTATATCCAGCCTCCTTCAGACCCGCTATGAGCTCTCTGACACCAGGTGTGAGCCTTATATTCCTGAATATTCTCTCAAGAACCTCCACGTCAAGACCTTTCAATAACCTGACTCTTTTCTTAAGAGCTGTGTCAAAGTCCAGTTCTCCGTCCATTGCTTCCCTCGTTAGTTCTCCTACCTCCTTTTCCACACCCGCTTCTTTTGCCAGCTCATTTATTATTTCATTCTCCACTATCGTGGAGTCCATATCAAAAACTATCAACCGCTTTTTTTTCCTGTATATCCATTCCGGCTGGATAACAGCATCAAGTCCGGATTTCTCAATTCTCTCTTTAAGTAGCTTTTTGACTTTTTCCGGTTCCTCCCCTCTCATATCGAGGAAAAATTCAATCGAGATCAGATCGCCTCTCGCTTTCAGGCTCATCTTCTCTATGTTTATGCCAAGTTCATACAGTATGCTGGATATGTCGTGCACTATACCAACCCTGTCCCGGCCTATAACGGTCATCACATGCATTCTCCTTGCTCTTTCCCTTGAATGCCTGAAGGGAACAACATTGACCTCAAGTTTAAGTTTCCCGGCCTTTTTCTGGAGAAGGCTTTTCAATCTGGAGATGGAGATGGATGATTGAGACATATCAGCAACAAGAAACATGAAAAAAATGCCCTGGAGAACGTTCTGCTCAATATCCACAATATTGATATTGTTTTCAGCCAGAACTCCGCTTATTTCTGCAACTATCCCGGGTTTGTCTTCCCCATATACACCTATACCCACCGTATTTTCATCCACCTTACAAACTCTTCCATCAGAAATTTATACTTTGTGCAGAGGTTTCAGGGAGTTATCTGACTCAGAAGTTTTTTAAACAAACAGGCATTCTCATAACCCTGCATGGAATCACTGCTGGTATCCCTCACCATCGTGTTTCTCGGGATCACCGTAGCCCCCGAGATCTCACGAAGAACGAAAATTCCCCTGATTGTTGTGGAAATTCTACTGGGGACTCTTTTCGGTGTTTCTTTCCTGAATATGATTAAAGAAGATCCCATCATAGATTTTTTCAAATCCTTCGGATTGATATACCTGATGTTTCTTGCTGGCCTTGATGTTGATTTTTCCAAGATAGAGGGGAGGGTCAGGAGAACAATTAAGATCTCACTTCTCTCCGTAGCAATACCATTCCTTACAGGTGCACTGATCGCATCTCACATTGGAGCCAACCCGCTTTTCGTCGGAACGGTTTTTTCAACAACTTCGATTGGAATAGTCCTGCCATTTTCCAGAGAGCTTGATATAGAAAGAGAATTCTCCGGGACTCTCATAAGTTCCGTCGTTCTCGTGGATATACTGAGCATGTTCCTTCTTGCATTCGTTATAACCCTCATCCAGGGATCCCTCTCACTCTCCTTCTTTTATTCAATTGTACTCCTGATAATACTGTTCCTCATTCCATATGCAATTAAGAGGAAAAACATACGGGAGAGAATTGAGCACTGGCTTTACAGTGAGGAGCATTTTGAGCAGGGGGTGAGGTTATCCTTTGCCATCATAATTGCCCTCGTCGCCCTGTCAGGGGAACTCGGTTTTCATTCGATTGTTGGGGCGTTTATTGCAGGCCTTGTGATTTCTGAATTAACTCCTGAAGAGAGCTTTATTCTTGAAAGAAAGCTCGAAAGCTTCGGCTACGGTTTTTTCATACCCCTATTCTTCATACTCGTGGGTTCAAGAATGGACATGGTGTCGGTGTTCTCCAGCGTTAAGAACATGGAGGTTCTCACCATTGTTGTTATCTCCGGGATTGCTTCTAAAATGCTTGGTGTCAGCCCCGCATCCTTTTTCAGCGGTTTTAATCTGAGGGAAAGCCTGTCAATGGGTTTTCTTCACGCTTCGAGATTGAGCCTCATAATTGCAGGTGTGGAAATAGGATACGGAATGGGGTTGATAGACGAGAATCTCTTTTCAATCTTTGTAATCCTTGCAATCATATCCGTAGTACTGTGCCCGAGTGCGGTCAAGCACATACTTTCAATGCCGGAGAAACCGATAATAAAGGAATAAAAAATGTAAAGGATCGCTACAGAACATTCCGATGATAATAAAAATGGGGCCGGTGCGATTTGAACGCACGACCGACGGGTCTCTTCGGGTCAGAACTCCAACGGCTCATCATCTGGTATCAGAAGACCCGTTGGTCATCATTTTCCGCTGGAGCCCGTCGCCCTACCTGGCTAGGCCACGACCCCTTCTCCAGTATGATGGATTGAGAGAGATTATTTAATTGTTACGCTACTGACGTATCTGCATCTCCAAGCCTTGCCCGTTCATTCAAGACCCAGCTCTCCTGCAATGTCCTTCATTGCATCAAGACTTATCTCTATAAACCTGTCCAGGGGAACTCCTATTTTCTCTATCTCTCTTATCATGTCTCTGTTCACCCTTCCCGCAAAACTCCTGTCCTTCAATTTCTTTTTTACCGTCTTCAAGGTTACTTCCGATATCTTTCCCTTTTTAACCAGTGCACACGCAACTATCAGCCCCGTGATTGAATCCGAAGCAACCAGTGAGACCTCAAGTCTGGTATCCCTTGAAGGGTAATTCATGTAGTTGTGATGTCTCACCGCCCTGATTATTTCTTCGGGAAACCCTTGTGATTTGAGAATCTCAGCACCTATCTCCCCGTGAGTTTCGGGGGTACATTCCTCATAATCGATGTCATGTACAAGACCTGCGAGACCCCACATCTCAGGGTCTTCTCCAAGCTCTTCCGCAAGTTTTCTCATGATGGCCTCCGTTGCAAGACAGTGCTTTAGCAGATTTTCCTTTTTCAGCCTGGCTCGAAGGATATTCATTGCCCTCTCTCTATCCATGCTCTCACCGCGGATTTCAGTCGCACACAAAGGATAGAACTTCCACCTCATCAAGTCCTGTTACATCTTCAGGCTTTACAGCACTGTTTCCCACCAGAATTATTCCACCACTTTCAATTATTTCCCTTGCATATTTTACCGCATCCTCACCTTCCTTCTCCACTATCCTGTTATCTTCCTCTACTATCCTGAACCTCACCATTTCTCACACCTCACATGTAATGTCTCTTCATTTCTTATCCTCAATGGAAAATCTGACGGTAAATCCATTATCAGATTCACGGACATCAACGGGAACTGCTTTAACATTATTTTCCTCAAGCAGGATGATCAAATCTTCAAAATAGTCTGTAACACCGCATGTCACACAGAAAGGCCCGGTAAATTCAGCGACAAGCACATCATCCCTCTTTTCCTTCACCACAATGGTTGCCTCTGGAGATCTGTACCTATTGAACTCTTCAACAGCCCTCTCGATCCCGTCTTCAATATCCACAGAATGAATTTAGGAACAGAAGATTTAAAAACTTTTTCAGAAACTGAAACCGGGAGATATTATTCTATCACACTCCTCCCTGAAAGGGCAGTTGTAACAATTGGATTTATCAACCAAAAAGTATTTCCATCCAAAACATTCGCTTGCGCTCACATCCGATTTCCTGTCCACAGGCCTTATTTATCTTTTTCTTTATTTATTATTTTTTACCGATTCGTAATTTAAATTATAATTAATAAGAGATATTAATGAACATAATCGGTAGATGCACCTCCACGGATAAGGAGGTGGTAATAGAGAATTCTGCACGATTGCTCGAGTGATATGAGCCTTATTGCCAGATCTCTCCAGGAATTTCCCCCGGCATAGACTCCATGAGCCCTGACAACAACAATGGAGTTCTCACGTATTTCAGATGAGATTTTCATTCCCAGCTTCTCATCCCCGTACTCTCCCTCCACAACCGCTACATCCGGATTCAGCACCTTCCCCTCCACATCAACAGGAACGATTCTTTCATTCAGAAAAGACAGAACTGTGATGAAGGTTCCATGCCCATGGAAGACATACCTCACCTCAGAATCTCTGTATATTGCCTGATGAATTTTAAGATCTCCCGATGCGGTGGGGTCGTATTCATC
>WAJW01000002.1 GCA_015523685.1 Archaeoglobaceae archaeon | reverse complement strand
ATTATATAGAGGTATACGCTTATTGCTGATCATGTCAAAAGTTATTGCATTGAAATGCAGGGAATGCGGTGCTGAATATGAACCCTCTCTGCAGAATACCTGTTATGAATGTTTTGGCCCTCTTGAAGTTGTTTACGACTGGGATGAGATATCATCAAGAATTTCGAAGGAAGGTATAGAGAGTGGGCCAAATTCAATGTGGAGATACATCGATCTCCTTCCCGTGGATGGTGAGAGGATAATAGACCTCGGTGCGGGATTCAACAGGCTTCATAAACTCGAGAACCTTGGAGGAGAGCTGGGCATGGATAACCTGTATGCTCTCGACGATTCTGTCAACCCTACAAATTCATTCAAGGACAGAGTAACTTCAGTTGCAGTTTCCAAGGCAATTGAGTTCAATGTCAGGGCTGTTGGCTGTGCATCAACAGGAAATCTTGCTGCATCTGTCAGTGCTCATGCTGCAAAGGCCGGGTTGCCCGCATACATATTTGTTCCTGAAGGTATAGAGAAGGGAAAGATCGTTCAGACCCTCGTCTACGGTGCAAATATAATCGAGGTTGAGGGCACGTATGACGATGCAAACAGACTCGCTACGGAGATAGCAGACACCCATCCAGACTGGGCATTTGTCAACATAAACGTGAGGCCCTATTATACAGAGGGTTCAAAGACTCTTGCTTTTGAGGTTGCAGAACAGCTTGGATGGCAGGTTCCGGATCATGTTGTGGTTCCCATGGCTTCAGGAGCCCTTCTGTGTGCGATACACAGAGGATTCAGAGAGCTTGAACGGGTGGGCCTTATCGAAGATGCGAGGCTGAAGATCTCGGGTATGCAGCCTGCAGGATGCAACCCCATAGTAAAGGCTGTAAAGGAGAACAGGGAGGTTGTGCCCATCAGGAAGCCTGAAACCATAGCCCACAGTCTCGCAATTGGAAATCCTGCAGATGGGTACTATGCAAAAAAGGTGATAAATACCACCGGTGGTTATGCCGAGGACCCATCAGACGAGGAGATCATATCTGCAATCAGACTTCTTGCCGAGACCGAAGGAATATTCACGGAACCCGCGGGAGGTGTTACACTGGCAGGGTTTATAAGGCTTGTTAACAGAGGTCTGGTGGATAGCGATGAGGTTGTTGTGCTCTATCTCACCGGAAACGGTCTCAAAACACAGGATGCAGTTGTGGACTCCCTTCCGGATCCGGTGAAGATAAAGCCAACTCTCGCTGAGTTTGAAAAAATATTTGGCTCACAGAAAATTACAGAGGAGGTGACATCGTGAAAATCAGGTTTTCATCCGCCTTTCTTTCGATAACAAAAGAGAGAGAGGTTGAGCTGGAAATTGATGAGATATCCGTCAGGGATATGATTGAGGAACTGGGAAAGAAATATGGAGAGGAGTTCAAAAACAGATTGCTTGAAGACGGACAGCTGAGGAGATTTGTGAATGTGTACATCAACGGAGAAGATATAAGGCATCTTGATGGACTTGACACCGTTATCAGAAAGGGAGATGAGGTCTCTATCCTTCCTGCTGTTTCAGGGGGATAACCTCACTTTTTTAAATTTTCGGCAATAAATTCAAGCAGATCCCCCGTTCGAATCTCTCCCTTTTTTACTGAAGACAACTTTAAGCTCTGGTAGCAGAAGGGGCATGATGTTAAAAGGAGTTCTGCACCAGTCCTGATTGCATCCTTAACTCTGTTCTCTGAGGCTTTACTGGATATATCGGGAAATGCAGATTTTACACCAGCACCCGCTCCACAGCACCTCGACATTTTCTTACTGCGTTCCATCTCAACAAGCTCCAGGCCAAGTGCAGATATGAGTTCTCTCTGCGGCTCATACACCCCGGAATGTCTTCCAAGATGGCAGGGATCATGGTAGGTTACTCTTCCACCTGTTTCAGGAAGCTGGAGCTTCTGATCCTGGGAGAGTTCGTTTATAAGCTGAACAGCATGAACAACCTCCGCATCAAGAGGGGCAAATTTTGGATAGTCGTGTCTCAGAGTTTTGAAGCATCCGGCACATGCGGTAACGATAATATCTGCATTCGTTTCATTCAGGATACGGGAATTTTTCTCTGAAATCTCTCTGAATTCCCTCTTTGCTCCGACTCTGAGCAATGTTGAACCACAGCATATCTCTCTCTCTCCAAGAATTCCGAATTTTACACCTGCTTTATGAAGCAGTTCCGCAGTAGATAACGCCATTCCACGGATGTTGGCATCATAGCTTGCGGTGCATCCAACAAAGAAAAGCACATCCACATCCGATTCAAATGGATATTTTTGGATGTCAAATTTCAGTCTTCTGGTCCATCTCGCTCTTCTTCCGGGGCTCTGCTGCCAGGGATTGTTGAAATCCATGATGCTGGTGATGAAAGGTCTGTGAACTTCCATTGGGGCAAGTCCCTCTTCAACAAACAGGGCGTTTCTCAACTCCTCCCATGTTTCCATGGTCTGAATATTTGCGGGGCAAACAACCTGACATTGCCCGCATATCGTGCATTTGTACATGTGGGTCATTAAATCCCTGTATAGAGTTTCATCTATCTCCTTTTTTCCAAAAATCCTTGCTCTCAATCCCCTCTGGGATGAGATCATTTTTCTCATCAATTCGAGTTTCCCGAGAGGGTCGGAAAGCTTTTCGAATTCTATCTCACACATGAAGCAGTATTTCGTGCATTCACCGCATTTTGTGCATGCAAAGATCTCAAGGATATTTTTTGTGGAAAGTCTCTCAATGGGAAATCTCATCTGACCCCTCCATACTCCTTGATTTCTCTGTAAGTTGTCCAGGCAGTTATGAGGGGGGTGGTGAATATGTGGATCAACCTGCTGTAGGGAATATACGCTATGAATGCTGAACTGAGAATGGTATGAACCACCCAGAAGGTGTTGTAATCGAATCTGTGGAACATCACTCTTCCGAAGATACTGCCGAGGAATGAATAGGGATCAAAAATATCGAACCTGATACCCTCCAGCATAAATCCTGTAAGGGCAACAATAAACAGAAAAATAACAGCAAATATGTCCTCCCATTCTGTATTCCTCCCTGTATTTCTCATGGCAGGTCTGCGTAAAAGGGCTATTATGAGTCCTGTGATCAGAAGAAATCCAAAAAATTCATTCGCAAAGTCTATTATCCATTTTCTCCCCCAGCCACTTATGAATAGATCCATCGGTCTCAGATGCAGTACATAGAATCCCAATGTGGTAAGAACAGTCAGGGCGATCATGCTTATGAAGATGCAGAAATGGGCAAACCATCTCAGTTTTGAAATGTTCAGGAGCCTTTTCTGAAATACAGCCTCTGTGATGAAAATTCGGATCAGTGTGAATGAATCCTCCTTCAATGCATTCAGGAATGATCTGACCAGATCGGAGACTCTTTCAGTACCTGAAAGGAATATCATGAGTCTGGACACAATTCCAGCGACAAAGATCAAAACTGCAATGGTGTGATAAACGACAAAATATGTGTAAAACTCAGGGCTTGATATGTGGAAATACCTTATAGTATCTTCGAACATTCAGACTTTTCAACCTGTGTAACATATATATAAGATTTACTGTGATCGGGCAATCTCTATACCGGAAACCTCTTTGATTTTTGACCGGAGTTCATCAGGTTTGACGATTATGCATCTTCCCCTTGTACAGAGCTGTGTCTGACTGTAATCTCCCTCGATTGCAACTCTGACCTCAGGAATGGTTCTCGCCAGAGAAACTGCCGATTTATCTGAGGATTTGACAACAACAGGTGTGATGTAGGTTATCAGTGCCTTGCCTGCAGTTGCAAAACCAATCGGATTCGCAGGTATTCCACCTGCATGTTTTCTCAATGTTTTTTCCGCAATGTTCATCCACTCTTCTGCATCTGAGATGATAGAGAGAATTATGAGGTTCTCAACCATTGTGAATACGGGTGAGGGAGTTGCCGAGTCATAAATGGGGGATATTTCGAATTCCTCTGATGTTACAAACCTATCTCCGTCATGGAATGTTTCTAAAGCCTTCTCTGTGAGGGATTCAGCAAGTTCGAGAAATCTGGTTTTACCTGTCACGTGATGGTATTCTATCAGGCTCTTTATGAAGTGGGCATAGTCTTCAAGCATGCTGACCCTGGTTGTATCACCGTCGCACCAGCAATGGAAGAGTCTCTCTTCTTCGATGAGATTGCTGATCAGAAATTCGAGATTTTTTCCTGCTGAATCAAGATAAACTTTCTCCTGGCTCACTTTAAATCCGGATATAAGAGCTTCAACAGTCATGGCATTCCAGGATGTTATTATTTTGTCATCCAGATCGGGGGGTTCTCGGGAGTTCCGGAATTCGAGCATGGTCTTTTTTCCTCTCTCGATAACCTCCTCAACTTCTTCAGCACTCATATCAAATTTATCTGCTAATTCCCCAATTGAGGCTTTTCGAACAAGAACGTTTTTCCCATGGAAGTTGCCCTCTTCGCTAACTCCGAATGCGTATTTGAGAATTTCACTCTCATCCCCGAGTAATTCATTCATCTCCCTTTCATCCCATACATAATATGCCCCCTCAATACCCCCGCTGTCGGCACCCTGAGACGAATAGAAACCTCCTCTGGGTGATGAAAGGTCTCTCAAGATATATTCGAGTATTTCAATTCCTGTTGCTTTAAACCTATCAACGCCAAATATCATAGAGCTCTCCAGATATATCCTGGAAAGAAGGGCATTATCATAGAGCATCTTTTCAAAGTGAGGTATCTCCCACTTTCTGTCCACGGAATACCTGTGGAATCCTCCACCCACGTGGTCGTATATTCCACCCTTCCACATCGTGTCCAGTATGTTCAGGAGAATATCAGGGCGGAATTTCGTCCTGAAATAGTATTCCTGAAGAAAGCTGAGAACGGGAGCCACGGGGAACTTGGGAGCTGAGCCGAATCCGGAGTATTCACTGTCGTAATATTTAATCAGTTCTTCATGGGAATTCTTCAGAATTGCGGTGTTCAGATCTCCCTCAGCCTGACTGAAAGACTGTTCAACGGCCCTTTTTATTAACCTGCTGTTATCCTTTATTTTATCCCTCAGGTTTACATAGGAGTCATGAATGGCCACAAGCAATTCCCTGAAAGAAGGCAGATTGAATCTCCTCTCTTTTGGAAAATAGGTACCTATATAAATTGGTTCAAGGTCTGGGGTGAGGAAGACGGTAAGGGGCCATCCTCCCTGAACACCCATTATTCTTGCAATGGTCTGGAAATACTCATCTATGTCAGGTCTCTCCTCCCTGTCAACCTTTATGTTGACATAAAGCCTGTTCATCAATTCCGCTGTTTCCTCATCCTCAAAACTCTCCCTTGCCATAACATGGCACCAGTGGCAGGCAAGATACCCTATGCTGAGCAGAATGGGTTTATCCTCAATTTTTGCCTTCGAGAGGGCCTCCTCTCCCCAGGGGTACCAGTCCACAGGATTTGTGGAATGAACTTTCAGATAGGGAGAGGATGAATTTTCCAATCTATTTCCTTTTCTGGATTTTTTCATTGTTACAAATCTGTTCTTTATCTTATAAAAAATAAGTCCCGTAAAAAATTGAACCGCGGTTCGGGATTAAAGATAAATAAGCGGTTTGATATAACATTATTACATGCCCCTTAAAAAATATGGTCTTGAGGGTGTGGTGGCAGCTGAATCGGAATTGAGCTGTATTGACGGTAAGAAGGGTGTTCTTGAATACAGAGGATATGATATACGTGATCTATCCAGATATTCAAGTTTTGAAGAAGTCACTTTTCTGCTGTGGTATGGCAGACTCCCGGGAAAGAAAGAACTTGAGGAATTTAAAAAAGATCTCAGCAGAAGGAGGGAGATTTCAGAGGAATTGGTTTCAATGCTCAATGAAATTCCAGAAACATCTCACCCGATGGTCGTTCTCAGAACCGCTGTATCGTTTATGGGTGCTTTTGAGGAGGATCCATGGGATCTGAATGACGAAAAGAATTTAGAAAGAAGCAAGGATATGGTTGCCAAGATTCCAACCGTGGTCTCATACTTTGATAGATTGAGAAATGGTAAAGAACCCGTTCCCCCAGATAAAAGGCTTGGTCATGCGGGAAACTTTCTTTACATGTTGAGGGGAGAAAAACCGGGGGAAATCGAGGAAAAGGCTCTCGATATAGATCTGATTCTTCACGCAGAGCATACGATGAACGCAAGCACCTTTACAGCAAGGGTCTGCGCATCCACCCTGTCAGACATGTATTCGGGAATTGTAGGGGCAATAGGGGCACTGATGGGCCCATTACATGGTGGCGCAAGTCAGAGGGTCATGGAGATGCTTATGAAAATAGGCTCCCCCGAGAATGTGGAGAATTACGTAAAGAATGAGCTGAAGCAGGGCAGGAGAATAATGGGATTCGGTCATCGGGTTTACAAGACTGTTGATCCGAGGGCTGAAGAACTCAGGGAACTTGCTAGGAAACTCAGTGAGTACAGAAACGATTTCAAATGGTTCGAGATATCTGAGAAACTCCGGGAAGTTATGAAGAGGGAGAAGGGTCTGAATCCAAATGTGGATTTCTATGCTGCCACTGTATATGCCAGTCTTGGAATTCCCGTTGATATGTTCGTCTGCATTTTTGCCATGGCAAGAATTGCGGGATGGTGTGCACACATGATGGAGCAGTAC
>WAJW01000001.1 GCA_015523685.1 Archaeoglobaceae archaeon | reverse complement strand
TTCCGGGAACAATTCAGATCACACAATCAGGAGGAGCATAAATTCTTTCAGGTAATTATCATTCAATGTGATATGCTGGTAAGATGGGTATATGATAACTGTGACCTGATAATTGAGTGTGTTTCTGATTAAAAAAGATAAAAGTCAAACCTTATCAAATCCAACACAAAGAGGGATATCCCGAAGATGATAAGCTCCATTGCATTAGATAGCTTCCATCTTTCCACCAATCTATGGATTGCAACTGTGCCTGTTACAATAGATAGCCCTGCTAACCCTATATCTGAAAGTTGATAACTCCCTACAAATTCAGACCATTTATTTTCTATAAATGGGGTTATTTTTCCGAAGATATAAGTAATTCCAATGTAATAAACTAAAGCCCATTCTTTCGTCCTGAATTTTCCAAAAAGATGAAAACTCCCCTTTTTAAAAGGGTTGAAAGCAAAACTCGATAATATAGCAATTGTAGCCCCACTTAAAACTAACATCATATCTGATGCCATATCTGGTTATTATAAGTCAAGATTCAATTTATCTCTTACTTTTAGGATGGGAATTTAAAACCACATGAAAACCTCACACAACCTCATTTGCAATCAATATATATGCACACCACCGCATAACTTTAAAAAAAACAGGAGAGAGAAGAGATGGCTGAAAAAAGCAATCTACCAAAAAACAAATATAGGACAATCCATTATCTCAACTCCGGTATAGTAAGAAATTCAAGGAAAACTATCCAGTCAGTGTGTCTAAAGTTATAAATGCTCTGATAAAGGCTGTGGATAAGGGGATCAGTCTATTAATAGCTTCCTATTGAAAATCTCCTCAAAAATCTTGGGCTCGTAGCTCAGGGGTAGAGCGTCGCCTTCGCAAGGCGAAGGCCGCGGGTTCGAATCCCGCCGAGTCCACTCAAATCCCTTAGAAATTGGATGGTTTACCGAATAAAGGAACTCTCTGAGCTTCGTTTCGAGGAAATGGCTTAAGTTCGGTATATACTGCCTTGATGCTTCCAGAATTTCTTTATTCACCGTTAAACTAATTTTTGTTTTATTTAAATTCGGCTTTGGCATGGGTATATTATACGTATTTTATCCATATAAAATGATGGGTTTCTGGCGAAAGTATCCCCGCTTTTTCAACCCATGACAGCTCTAAGACACACACCTTTATCCCCACATATCATATACGGCGGAGCCTACTCACCAGCTGTGCCACTGGCGAGGTTATGAGAGAATTATGATATTCGATTAGAGAGGTCTATTTTCTAAAATCTTTGCTGAAATGGATTAATGCCAGTAGTGGAGTTTTCTACTTCTTTAGTTAGAATCTGAGATATTCATGCCTTATACCATAATATTATTATACCCGGAACCACCCGGAACCGTGAAGCCAGCCGTGAAACCTTCACGGTTGAACAACCCACTTCACCCATATTATAATAATACCCCAGAGCCTTCACACCAACCTTCAAAGTTTGAAGGCTGGATCAAATACACGATATCCGATTGTAGAGGTCTTTTTTGAGAGATATTCGTTTAACAGGGTTTGAAAAAATAGTGTGGTTTTCTGAGTTTTTCTTAAGCTGATCTGGCTTATAATTTACTTTGGTAAAAGGAAAAGAAGGAATATGGAAAGCTGACAGCAAGGGATCTTTCCTGGATACTTGAAAGGAGATATGGAAGGATCTACAGCCTTCCGGTTTCTTCTCTGGTCTTGATAATAAAATCTGATAAGAGGTTCAGGCTGATCAAACAGAAAGGAAAGAAACCCAACTTATGGACAATTAATGAAAGATATCACTCTCCTTTCTCGATCAACCGGAACATTGAAAAGACACAGATCCAACACTGAGGTTTTTTAGTAATAGCTTTCCGGTGTCTTTAACGATTCGTAGAACTTCTTCAGGGTTTCATAGTTCTCTTTCATCCGAAGATAATCATTCCTGAGTT
Source organism: Archaeoglobaceae archaeon (assembly GCA_015523685.1). Lineage (GTDB taxonomy): Archaea > Halobacteriota > Archaeoglobi > Archaeoglobales > JdFR-42 > WAJW01. The sequence goes on along the minus strand of WAJW01000001.1, from coordinate 393 downwards.
TCTCATGCTCCTCTCTGAGCTTCTGATAGAATTCCATGAGGTTTTTTGAGAAGGATTTATTTCCATGAATTCAAGGAATTTCTCTGGATGTTTGCCCAAGACATGTCCGTATAACCCTCTAAGTCTCAATTCCTCATTGCAGAACGGGCAGGTCACAACATCATCTGGCATTATATAATAAACTGATCCAGGCAATATATGCGTTATTGTATGGGAATACTTAGCATGTTATCTACAATAATATTGGAGTTGATATTTCAGGTCAAAAAATTGTATCTCACTGATTTTTTAAATGATGTAATTATATAATGAGTTAAGTTGTTAAATTTTAAATAAAGTGACGTCCTCCACAGGCTAAAGCCTGTGGCTTCTTGGAATTGAGAGAGTGTGGCC